>JAEYNQ010000185.1 GCA_023412455.1 Bacillota bacterium | reverse complement strand
TTAAATAATGCATCGCCCATAAGATAGCTTGTAGGACGACTAACCCTATAAAAATAGATCTTTTCTTTTTTGTCCATACGCTTTTGGTAAGCTCATGTACAAAAAGGGGCAAAAAATAAATAATAAGCCCACTAGACACATATTCCGCACTATTCAATAGAACATTAAGCCAAAAGAATTCTACAATGTTTATCATTTCATAAGAGATAATCGTCTGTTCTAATAATATAACGGTTAAGGCTACAATAAATATAATATAATACTTTACTAATTTAATAGGATACTTTATATAAGCAAATAGGGCTGAGATTATTCCAACAAATCCTACCAAAAATGTAACCATGTGAAACAAAAAAATAAAATGCTTCATAATAGAACCCCTTAGCATAAAAACATATTTAATACTATTATACAATTAAATAGGCCATTAATCAAAAAAAGAAACCAGAGGACTCTTTTATTGTTCCTCTGGTGTAGCATGAATAAGGTATTCTCCTGTATGACTATAAAGCATCCATTCTGCAATATTCGTAATATGGTCGGCAATACGTTCAAGGTATTTAATAACCATAAGATACTGCATACCCGTTTCAATGAATTCAGGACGAGTTATCATTTCGCCTTTAATCTCCTCCCATATCTTAAGAAAGCTTGCATCAATTTGGTCATCTGATCGTAAGACTTCTCTGGCTAGTTCATGGTCTTGTAAAGTATAACTTGTCAATGTTTGCTCGAGCATCTTCTTGGTACTAAGGGCCATTTTCTCAATATGTCTTTGATAATTGACTTCTTCCTTCCAACTTCCATCTTTCATCTTTAAGCTATACTGACAAATATCTGAACATTGGTCTGCAATACGTTCAATATCTGTGATTATCTTAATGGCAGAAATGATAAAGCGTAAATCACTAGCTACTGGCTGTTGTAATGCAATGAGAAGCGCACATTCTCTCTCTATCTCCAATTGCAGATTGTCAATGATATCATCCTCTAATATGGTTTTTTGAGCCAAGTCCTTATCATCTAGGGTGATGGCCTCAATAGTCTGTTCAATAAGGCGATTTATAATATGTCCCATCTCTATAATCTTATCATTTAATAGTCTTAATTTTTCTTCATATCGTTTTCTAAGTGTCATCCCATTCCCCCCTATTAACCAAATCGTCCTGTAATATAGTCTTCGGTCTTCTTATGTTGTGGTGTGTTAAATAGCATTTGCGTTCTATCTAGTTCAATAAGCTCACCTAATAAGAAAAAGGCCGTACGATCAGAAATACGTGCTGCTTGTTGCATATTATGTGTCACAATGACAATGGTATACTGCTTTTTAAGTTCACTTATCAAATCTTCTATTTTAGAAGTTGAAATAGGATCTAAGGCTGAGGTGGGTTCATCCATTAATAAAACGTCTGGGCGCATAGCAATAGAGCGAGCAATGCAAATTCTCTGTTGTTGCCCCCCTGACAAAGTAATGGCATTTTTACGAAGCTTATCCTTTACTTCCTCCCAAATAGCGGCTTTTCTTAAGCTATCTTCTACAATCTCATCTAGCTCTGCCTTTTTTCTAATGCCTTGCATCTTAGGACCATAAGCAATGTTATCATAAATACTCATGGGAAAAGGATTAGGTCTTTGAAAAACCATACCCACTCTTTTACGTAGTTCAATGACATCTATTTCAAAAAAAGGCTTTGCCTTAAAATGAATTTCCCCTTCCATCTTTGCCCCTTCAGCTAAGTCACTCATACGATTAAAGAGACGTAGCAAAGTAGACTTTCCACAGCCTGAAGGACCGATAAAAGCCAATACTTCATTTTCTATTACGTCCAAACTAATATTTTTTAGGGCTTTAAAATCCCCGTAGTAAAAGGATAAATCCTCAACACTTATTATTTTATTCATTTTATTTCTCCTTATTATTTGCTACGATTACTCATGTTTAACTTACTTCCTACGAAATAGGTAGTTAAATTTAAACAGAGTATAACAACGAGTAAGGCAAGAGCTGTCCCATAGGCCTCATCAAATGAGATCCCCTCTTTAGCTAATAAATACAGATGTACTGCTAAAGTTCTTCCCGACTCCATTGCCTGTTGGGGTAAACGATACATGGTTCCTGCTGTAAGGTAAATAGCTGCTGTCTCACCTACAATGCGTCCAATACCCAATACAATGCCTGTCAAAATACCTGGAAGTGCAGTAGGCAAAATAACTTTTACAATCGTTATATATTGAGTGGCTCCCAAAGCGAGAGACCCTTCTCTATAGCTATTGGGAACTGTCTTTAAGGCCTCTTCTGTGGCTTTTACTAGAGTTGGAAGCACCATCATGGAAACTGTAAGAGCGCCTGATACCATAGAAAAACCAAGCTTTAACTGGGTTTGGAAGAACATCATTCCAAAAAGGCCAAAAAGAATAGAGGGTACTGCTGCCAAGCTTTCCGTGGCAAAACGAATGCTTCTTACAAATCTACCATCCTTGGCATATTCATGTAGATAAATAGCCGCTCCAATTCCTATAGGTGCCGAAATCATTAAACCCAGTACTACAATATATAAAGTGGCTACCATAGGTGGAAATAATCTTATGACATTGATATGGGCTATACCGTTCATAAAAATATAAGTAATGATCCAGAGTAATACAAAAATAGTCAACAGTGAAATGGCTATTAACAAAGCCTGTATTATATTATCTTTCTGCTTGACTTTCATTTCTACGCTCCCCTCCTACCTGTCTTTATCCATTTTGTAAGGGCAAAATTAATAAGCATAATAAGTGCAAATAAAATCATTCCTGTAGCAAATAAAGCTTGTTGATGATTCCCTTGGGCATAACTCATCTCAATAGCAATGTTAGCTGTAAGGGTTCTAACAGGGTCTACGAGATTCTTTGGAATAATGGGTGCATTCCCTGCTACTAAAATAACGGCCATGGTTTCCCCAAGAGCCCTTCCTATACCCAGAACGATCCCTGCTAAAATGCCTGACTTAGCAGCACCCAGTTGTACATGAAAAATGTATTGATATTTAGAAGCCCCCAGTCCTAATGCTCCTTCTTTGTATTCTACTGGAACAGCACGAAGGCTTACTTCCGTCATACGAATAATGGTGGGTAAAATCATAATAGAAAGGATGATGATAACTGCTAATAAACTACTTCCCGCACCTCTTCCTCCCCATATCTTATCAATAATAGGTACTAACACCACTAAACCCCAAAAACCGTAAACAACAGAAGGGATACCTGCTAAAAGGTCAATGGCTGCTGAAAAGATTCTTGCTAGTTTTTGTGGAAGAACTTCTACTAATACAATAGCTGTACTTATTCCAATAATTACTCCAATAAGGGTTGAACCTATTGTTCCATAGAGGCTAGTAATGAGCATAGGCAAAATCCCATATAACTCACCAGAGGGGTTCCATTTCCTCCCCAGTAAAAACTCTAACAAATGAGTATGTGAGAAAAAAGGGAGTCCTCCTATTACGATATATGCTCCCATAAAACCAATGACTATAATCATGATAGCAGCACTAAGCCAAAACGCCTTTTTCATTATTTTTTCCATTTTACACCATCTACCTTAACTTAAGTTTTATATAGCTTTTATTCATTTTTTACTGGGATATACTTCTCACCTATAATGGCTTGCCCATCGTTGCTTAGAATAAAGTCAATAACAGCCTGGGCTTCTGGCTTAATAGATGGCTGACTTACAAGGATTAGTGGTCTAGAAATAGGGTATTGACCACTTTTTACATTCTCTACTGTACATGGGATACCCTCTATTTTTACTGCTCTTACTGTATCATCAAGGTAACCTTCTGATACATAACCAATAGAAGCTTCTTTGGTTGCTACTGTTTTCATAATCGTTCCTGTTCCATCTCCTACAAGGGCAACCTCTGTGATAGTAGACGCTTTATTCTCATCCATAAGCTTTAAAATTTCTTCAAAGGCAGCTCTTGTACCAGAGCCTGCTTCTCGTGTTACAACAACAAGCTCCTTATCATTACCACCTACTTCTTTCCAATTGGTAATTTTCCCTTCAAAGATATCTTTAACTTGGTCTTTTGTTAAATCAGTGACCGTATTAGAGGGGTGGAGAATGATGGCAATACCATCATAGGCAATAACTGTTTCTTGGATTCCAGATGCTTTTTCTTCCTCCTTTAATTCACGGGAACTCATACCAATATCCGCCGTCCCCTCTATAGTCGCTTTAATCCCTGCTGAAGAACCATTTCCTTGTACTTCAAGATTCTCTCCATTACCAAGTTCCTTATATTTAACTGCTAATTTTTCCATTGGTTCTGCTAGAGTTGTAGAACCTACAATGGAAACCTTTTCTCCTTCATTTAGGTTCTTTTCTTCTTGCGAACCACAACCTGTCAGCATCATTGTACCTACTATGATTACCATGGCACGTGCTAGTCGTCTTTTTTTCATTCCTAACCCCCTTATATCCTTATATTTTTCACATATTTATAAACATTTGTATAAAAGACTTATTTAACTTACAAACTCATCATAAACTATTTATGTTTGGTTTATATTGGCGTAATGTTAAATCTATGTTAAGCTCTCCCTCTATACAGATGCTTAAGGATGGGGTAGAATAAACTTACCCAACCAATGATAAGGAGATTTGTATGAAAACTTTTGAGTTAATTGCCACCTCTACTTTTGGCCTGGAAGCGATGGTCAAAAAAGAAGTGGAAGATTTAGGCTATGAGATTACCTCTGTATCTGATGGCAAGATTACCTATAGGGGAGATGCTGAAGCCATTGTCCTGTCTAATCTGTGGTTAAGAAGTGCTGACCGTGTCTATATCAAAATGGGGGAATTCAAGGCCATTTCCTTTGAAGAACTCTTTAATCAGGTTCATGCTTTACCTTGGGAAGAATGGATAACTCCTGATGCTAAATTTACCGTCAACGGCAAGTCCGTTAAATCTGCTCTTTTTAGTATCTCCGACTGTCAAGCCATTACTAAAAAAGCCATTGTTAAACGCCTCCAACAGCACTACGCCATAGATTGGTTTCCTGAAACAGGTCCTTCTTATACGGTACAAGTGGCTCTTCTTAAGGATGTAGCTACCTTAACCATTGATACAACTGGACCAGATGGTCTCCACAAAAGAGGTTATCGCATAAGCTCCGTTGAAGCGCCTATTAAAGAAACATTAGCAGCTGCTCTCTTACAAATTAGCTATTGGAAAAAAGGACGTATTCTCTATGATCCTTTCTGTGGTTCAGGTACCTTTGCCATTGAAGCTGCTATGATGGCTAAAAATATTGCGCCGGGTCTGAACCGTTCTTTTTCTTCTTGTCGTTGGCCTCAAGTGCCAAAAGAACTATGGGACGAACTTCGTGAAGAAGCAAGAGAAGCTATTGACCAAAAAGGAAGTCCTATTATTTATGCCTCAGACATTGACCGAAATGCCATTTTAAGTGCCAGGGAAAATGCTAATGCAGCAGGAGTAGGTGACTATATCCAGTTCTTTGCCAAACCTATCCACAAAACTTCTTTGCCTCATGGTGACTATGGCGTGGTTATGTCTAATCCACCTTATGGTGAACGTATTAGTGACAAAGAAAAAGTGGAACGCCTTCACAAGGACCTTCGTGCCCTTATGAATACCAATCCCACCTGGTCTCTCTATACCGTTACTTCTAGCCCTACCTTTGAAAAGGACTATGGTAAAAAAGCCAATAAAACCCGTAAACTTTTTAATGGTAATTTACAGGTTAATTTCTATCAATACTTTGGCCCTAAACCGCCAAAAGATGGTGAAAACTTTAAGGCTGTACCCAAAGAAGATTAAAGGCTCTCAAAAAACACTCCTAAAACCAGAGATTAAAAGTCTCTACTCTTAGGAGTGTTTTTTCATTCTATCCTTGTTGCATCACTTATTTCTATTGGTGTGATCCTGCATAAAGCAGAGTGTAAAGCAAGTGCCTTTCCCTTCCTCACTTTCTACAGTGACCTTAGCATTATAAAGCTGAGCAATATGTTTAACAATGGATAAACCCAGTCCTGTTCCTCCACTTTTTCTGGAACGACTCTTATCTACCCGATAAAACCGCTCAAAAATACGTTCTAAACTTTCTTCTGGGATACCAATTCCTGTATCTTTTACGCGAAAAACATAACTTCCTTTCTCCTTCACAGCTTCAATAGTTACAGAACCTTGATCTGTATACTTAATGGCATTGATGACTATATTCATAAAAAGCTGTTTAAAATGATCCTCATTGACGTGTTTAAGTACAATAGGCTCTACTTGTTTATAAATAAGCGCGATACCCTTCTTTTGGGCTTCTTCTTGAACAATACTTAAGACATGCCCAATAGCTACTCCTGTGTCTACCTCACCTACCCCTCTCTTTTCCATGTTCTCCATTTCTGAGAGGAGCAAAATATCTTGTATTAATCGATAAAGGCGTTTGGCTTCTATATCAATAATATTTAAAAAGCGCTTGGCTAAATCTGGATTTTCTATAGCCCCCTCCTTTAACGTTTCTATAAAGCCTTGAATACTGGTAAGCGGTGTCTTGAGTTCATGGGACACATTGGATACAAACTGATACTTCATCTCCTCTAATAATCTTAAGTGTGTAATATCTCTAATAATGAGTAAATATTCATCGATAGGGCTATCTGTTCCTACAGGTAAAATACGGGCATAAACTATTTTTTGTCCTAAAGTCAGTTCTGTTCCCTCATAACACCCCTCTGTAAAAGCACCCTCAATGAGTCTTTTAAGCTTATCATTTCGAATAATTGTAGTCACATGGTTCTTATAATATTTAGCAACCCTTATATTTAGGAGTTTGGTCGCTATATTATTTACTTCCGTAACATATCCTTCTTCATCTATAACAAGCATCCCTTCATCAAGGGCTCCTAAAACAGATTCTGCCTTATTCATCTGATGTTTAAGCCTTCTTATAATGCTATTGACTTGATCTCCCATATCATCTAAGGCTATTGCTAGAGCTTGTACTTCTTCCATACTATAGTAATGTAGCTCTTGCCTATATTCACCTGCTCTAAATGAAAGTGCATTCTGCCTCAATTCCTTGAGAGGTTGAATAACCTGATTAATGATGTGGGATAGCCAGAAACTAATAATCAGTGACCCCATGGTAAAAATACCAATAAGTTTATAAAGAGTCTCTATGTATATCTCATTTTCTGCTTGATTCACTATGCCCATATCATGCAACTTAAAAGCTAAGGAAAAAGTTTCCCAAAAAACAAGGAGTCCTATTAGCCAAATCACAATGATTACAGGAAAAATAATCTTTTTTTTCATAGCCTACTCCTTTATAAATTTATACCCTACCCCTCGCACGGTTTCAATATAATCACCGATTTCATAGGTAGCTAACTTGGCGCGTAAATACCGAATATGGACATCTACTGTTCGTGTTTCACCATAATAGTCATAGCCCCATACTTTGTCTAAAATGGTTTCGCGTGTCAATACTTTTCCTCCGTTAATCATTAAAAGCTTTAGCATTTCAAATTCTTTGTAAGTAAGTTCAATCGGATGACCTTTATAAGTTACTTTGTGACTCTCATTATCCAGTTCTAAATCTCTATAGGAAAGCTTCTGAGTGTCTTCTTCCTGAGTAGAAAGTACCTGTCTTCCATTTCGCCTCACCACGGCCTTTACTCTTGCAATGAGCTCACGTACACTAAAAGGCTTGGTAATATAATCATCTGCTCCTAATTCTAACCCTATAATTTTATCAATTTCTTCGCTTTTAGCCGTTACCAGTAGAATGGGAACATCTTTAAGCTTTGGTGATTTTCTAAAGCGCTCTAATGCACTAATCCCATCAATTCCTGGTAGCATCACATCCAGTAGCATAGCATCTATCGTTTCGTTCTCTATCTTGTCTAAAGCTTCTTCTACACTTGTAAAACAAGCTACGCTAAAACCATTGGCTTCTAAATTATAAGAAACAAGTTCTAAGATATGCTCTTCATCATCAATGACTACAACATGCTTTTTTTCCATAATTTCCTCCTTTGTTGCCCATCGCTTACTTTACTAGCTATCTCTAATATATTCTATTTCTTTACGTTTTCAAAGTAAAATTTACATACACTTTTTTAATTTGTACTGGATATACTAATTCATAGATACACAAGCTTCACTTTGAATTTCTTTTAAGGGGGATTATTAAAATGGCAACTTTGCTTACTCAAATGGAACTCCGTGAGCACTTACAACACTTTAAAACGATTTTAACTGATTTTGATTACTCTGCACTTGGAAATATTCGTTTTTTTAATCTTGATGCCTTTTATGCTTATATGGATCATGTAGAAGGCAATCCTTTTCAGCAACAATATAAGGCCTTACAACATGAGCTGGATTTTATTCAACCCTATTTGCCCTTTGTTTCATCTAAAAGAGCTAAAGATTTTTTAGAGGCTTTAGCTACTACCACCAATGACCAAGAGGTTGAACAGATAAAAAGAGAGTATACCACCAAGCTCCGTCAGGATTTTATCCAGTTTTCACGAACCCTTACCACAGATGCTCAGTGGGAAGATGTTCTAAAGACATGTGAAGAAATTCGCTTACGCAAAGAAGAGATGCTCCTTGCAATCCACTAATTTCTATAAGATAATATAAGTTGTTAAGCTTATATTATCTTATACTTATAAGCTATTTTACCCTTTATAAGACATGACTATGACTCCTTAAGAGAGGTACTTATGACCAAATCTGAGCGTTTTTACAGTTTAAATCGTTTTTTAAGAGAAAGGCATGGTGAGAAAGTGATTAAGCTTTCCATTGATGGAGGCTTTACTTGTCCTAACCGAGATGGTACACTTTCCTCCAAAGGTTGCCTTTTTTGTAGTGCAGAGGGAAGCGGTGATTTTACACCTAACTGCCAACTCAGTATTACGGAGCAGCTTACCGATGCCCTTCATCTTCTTCACAAAAAATGGCCTCATTCCACCAAATATATGGCTTATTTTCAGTCCTATACCAATACATATGCCCCTTTGGCTGTGCTAAAACGGAAATACGAAGAAGCTCTGGCTTTTCCTAATATCGTTGGACTCTCTCTTGCTACGCGACCTGATTGTCTTGGGGAAGATGTTATCTCTTATCTGGCTGAATTAAACCATCGTACCCATCTTTGGGTGGAGCTAGGTCTTCAAACAACAAAAGAAACCTCTGCTCAGTTTATGAATAGAGGCTATGATCTGGCTTGCTTTGAAAAGGCTGTTTATCAGTTATCTGCCAAGGGGATTGAAATAGTGGTTCATCTTATTTTAGGCTTACCTGGTGAAACTCTAGAAGACTACCTCACTACGGCCAAATACCTTGCTAAATTACCTCTTCAAGGGGTAAAACTGCATATGCTTCATATTTTAGACAACTCGCCACTTGGTAAACTCTACCAAAAAGAACCCTTCCCTCTTCTTACAGAAGAAGAATATATCATGGCTCTAGGTGAGGTCCTTCGCCTACTTCCTCCTCATTTTGTGATCCATCGTGTGACAGGAGATGGGGCGGGTGAACATCTTTTGGCTCCCCTGTGGACTAAAAATAAGAAGAAAGTACTTAATGATTTAAACCATTATTTGAAATTACATGACATCTATCAAGGGAAATTGTAAACAAATATTGAGTTTATGGCTCATTTAATATACAATGTAAATAAATGGTGTGAGGAGGAAAGCTATGATTAATACCCATGAAGATTTTACCGTTAATAAACTCATCATACTTTATCTTTTATCTCAAGTAAAAATGCCCCTTTCCCTCTCTCAAATAACAGAGATTATGTTAGACAAAGGGTATACCAATTATTTTTCCCTTCAGCAATATTTAAATGAACTTGAGAAGTCAACGTTCTTAACAACCTCTAAACAAAATAATACTTCTTACTTTGAGATTACGGATAAAGGGTCACAAACCTTAGAATTCTTTTCTTCTAGAATACCTGACTTTACAAAAAAGGATTTGGATTTATTAATCCAACAAAGTTGGCGTAAATTCAAAAGTGAATTAGATATTCATGCCGAATATCTCCCCCATAGAGATAATGAATATATGGTGCATTGCAGGGTAACAGAAAATAATTCCACACTCATGGAGCTGAGTATCAATGTAGGCTCTAAAAAGCAGGCCATTGAACTTTGTAACAAATGGGAAAAGAATGCCAGTCCTTTATACAGTCAAATATTAGAACTTCTCTCTCAATAAGGGAGTGCTACAAACTAATCATTAGTTCTGTAGCACTCCCTTTTATTCTCCCTTTTCTATTCTCCCTCTATTACACATGAATGTAGATTGGCTAATCCAGGTTATTTAAGAGCAGTCTTAAAAAATAAATCGTATATCTTAACTTTTTAGAATACAAGCGAAACCACTAAAATCTTGTACCTGATCTATAACTAAGACATTTTCAACGATTTGAAGGGGACATTTTTCGCCAAAAACTTTTTCTATCTCCCAGTTCCCACTTGGAAGGGGAATTTCTATCCTTTGCTTCATTGTCTCTTTAAATCCATGACAGACTAATAAACCCTTTTTTAGCTCCCTGTCTAGTCGCCATACAGCTTGTGTCCCTTCTGGATGACGGGTATTATTTGACCTATTGCCATAAATAACTGTTTTACCATATTTGATAATCATTTTACATGCTTCGTAAAACGCCATAGCTTCTTTTATAATCTCCCACTGCTCTTCATCCAAGGCCTCTGTATTTCCAGAAAGACAAAAACGGCCTAAAAAAACAGAAGATAAACGGTAATATAAAGTTTGCTTCGTATATTCCGGATTAATGACTGCCCATATTTGACTTTGGCGTGGCAGGATAAGATGGTGTAAACTTGCAGCAATATAAGGAATCTCATCACATTCATGGGCATCAGAAAAAGAACTCATAGCTGTTATATCCATCATACATGGCTCAAGCCTATGCCCACCTGAAGCACAGTTCTCAATAATTAAATCAGGTATTTCTTGTCTAAGCAGCTTAAAAAAGCCTTTTACAGCCTGCATTTGTTGACGTAATCCTTCTCCTAAACTCTCTGCTCCATCACAACCTATCCCTATGGAACCATTATAATCCACTTTTAGATACGTTATCTCATTGGCTTTAAGAAAATCGATGACTTTATTTTTTAAATAGGCTATGGTATCTGAATTTCTAAAATCCCAAAAACTCCTGTCGCCACCTGTTACAATGAGCTCATTATTTCTTTTAAGGTGCATCTTATCATAAGCTTTTTCAAATACCTTTGCCCCTTTGGTAGTCACTTCAAATTCAAACCAAATCCCTAACTTAAATCCTAATCGCTGCACTTCACGAGAGGTAGCAAGAATACCTTCAGGAAACTTCTTGGTTGAATATTCCCAATCCCCATTTCCCCCTTGCCCAAAAGAGTTTGGAATCACATCTGTCCAACCTGCATCTATGGTTATATACTTAACAGCACTTCCTTGCATCCTTTTGGCTATAGCTACTATTTTATCATGGTTTGGATCTCCCCAAGTGGTGCACCAATCATTAAACAAAATAGGTAAGGTTTGTTCTGAGGGGGGCTGCTGATCCACATATTTATGATGCATGTCTGTTAAGTTATAACATAGGTCATCTAGTGTTCCTTTTGCTGTACTGATAAAGGCCTTAGGCGCTTTAAAACTCTCTCCTGGCTTGATATCCTTCCACCAGCTTCCAAACTCACAGTCAGCTAGTCCACCTGAAAAAGAATAACAGTCATTTTCTCTTGAAAGCTCCATTTGCCAAGATGAATTACTTGCTAGCTGTGCTCCCCAAAAAACTTGATTTTCTTTGTCTTCGACGGCCCCAAAGGGAAAAAATCTTTTAACTGGATGAGAACCTACACATCCATATCTTTCACTTACCGGAAAAGCACAAAGCCAAGAACGTTCTAGATTAAGGTTTTCTATAGCGTCTACGCAGTGTTTACCCTCTAAACTCCATCCTCCTCTGTATCTATGTAAGGCTAAGCTATTGGGGGCATCTGCTTTGTGATAAGGGCTTATGTTATCTAAAGAAAAACTTGTTATTAAATCTAATGTGACGCTTCTACTTGTATGATTTAAGAATTCGGTCTCAACTTCAAATCCTTTTTCATTTTCATAGTGTGACAACCTATGGATGACTTCATAACCTTCATCGGCTTTAAGATGGGTAATAATCTGTGATTTTCCATTTTCTTTCGTAAGATGCTGAGAATAAAATTTAAGAAACTTTGTAGATTGCCCATGCTTCAGCGTATCCCCTGCACCATTCCCTTGATTGTGGTGGCGAAGTGCTAAGTGACATAGACTCCCTACTTCCCAAGCCTTTGCGTCCATTCCAGTTTTAACAAGTTCCGGTATTCTAAGCCATTCTCTTCTTTCTTCATAACAGGTTTTTTGAGAATCTGGCAATAAAACCATGGCTATTTGACGTGTTTCCTCGTCTAATAAATATTTGACTGTTATTCCATTAAACAAATAACTTTTATAGGTTATATTCATCTCTTAAGCTCCTTATCTCTATTGATCCACATCTGCCTTATCTCTCTCCACTTATTTTAGAACAGCTCCTGCTGTCAGTGAATTTTCTATTTGCTTATTTCCAAAGCAGTATACAATAACTGTAGGAATACTGGACATAATCATAGCTGCTCCTATTAACCCCCAATGGGATACCCCAATACTGGTAAAGAAGCTAAGTAGCCCAACGGGTAATGGACGTAGGCTTTCCTTTCCTGCAAGGATAAAAGCTAAAAAGAATTCATTCCACGTATTCATAAAGATAAGGACAAATTGGGTGAATAAAGCGGGCTTAACGATAGGTAAGATAATTTTAAAAAAACATTGATAGACGTTACACCCATCCATACTGGCTGCCTCCTCCAGTTCCTTTGGAAGTCCTCTTAAAAAAGCATTCAGCATAAGTACACAGGATGCTAGCGCAAAAGAAGCATAGGGAAGGATAAGAGACATCCGTGACCCCTTTAATCCAAAGGTATTGACTATCATATATAAGGGTATAACCACTACTTGTGCAGGGATAATGAGTCCCATGGTTAAGTATACAATAACATGGTCTGCAAAGCGCCATTCCATCCGACTTACGCAATACGCCAACATACTACCTAGGAAAATGGTAATAAATGCAGTGCTCAGTGTATAAATAAGACTATTACCTAGGTATTTTAAAAAATCAAAAGTCTTAAGTGCTTCCCCATAGTTGGTAAAAACCCATTCCAGTGGCAATCCAAAAGGATTATTATAGACTTCACTCTTGGATTTAAAGGATAAGTTCAGCATCCAAAAGAGTGGGAATAAAAAGCTGCAACCAAGTACAAACAAAGTTATCTTTATAAGATAATCTTCTACCTTGTGTCTCATAGTATCAACCTCCTAATATAACTAAAATTCTATTCTTTCTTTAGCAGTCAATTTATTGATAAGGACAGTAACCAATAAACACTCTATAATAAACAGAACCGCAATGGTACTTCCTACCCCAAATTCTGAGGTTGAAAAAGCCGTATAATACATTTGGTAAATAACAGATCTTGAGCTATCACCAGGTCCACCGGCTGTCATAACTCTTATATGGGCAAACATACCCATTGAGCCTAACACAGATAAAACTAAAACATATTTGATCACATCTCGAAGTAATGGGATGGTTATAAAAAAACTGGCCTTAAAAAAATTGGCTCCATCAATCATAGCTGCCTCATAATAATGTTTGGGAATGGCTTTAATCCCTGTATAGAATAATAAAGCATTAAGCCCTATATACTGCCATAAAAACGCAATAGCAATACAAATAACCACTGTACCTCTATCCGTTAACCATTGACGTGTCCAGCTCTCAAGACCTGCAAATCTTAGAAAGCTATTAATAAGTCCCCATTGTGGCTCATAGATTGCCACCCACATCTGAGAGATGACCGTTACAGATAGTACTGCCGGAAATACAGAAGCAAATTTAAAAAAGTCTCTTATTTTAGGTGTTTGGACATCTATCACAAGGGCCAATAGTAAGGATAGAGGAAGGGCCACAAATAATGAAATCAGTACGATAATCAGTGTGTTACCATTAGCCCTCCAAAAAGAGGCTGAATTCAGTACTTTAATGTAATTATCAAAACCTACCCACCCTGAACTGTTAAATCCATCATGTTTTTGAAAACTTATGAGAACCTGAGGTAATATGGGATAGACAGTAAACACTGTAAATAAAAGTAGACCTGGAAAGGCAAAAATAAAGATGGATAGCTTACTTCTATAATGTTTTTCCATAGTGTAACACCAACTTTCTCTAAATTTAAGACAGAGTCGTATTAAATCAAATATCCCCATATAAGGTGAATATTTCTACTTATACAGGGATATTCATAATACAGAATGCTATCTATTTTTTAAACCAAGTATTATCTTTCCAAACGACGTTGAAATCTTCTACATACTGTTCTGCAGTATAAGCTCCTGTTAATAAGTTACCACCAAGTGACCCATACTCCGCACCTGTTTTAGCATCCATAGCATTTAAGAATATGGTTGGAATTTTAAGCTTCGTATTTTCGTATAGTCTAATATTTTCTTTCATAAGTTCAATTTGCTCTCCTGCTTTTACAGGTGTCTCTAAGTTAAGTTTTGAACCCTGCTCTGCATAGAATAATGCTTCTTGAGATACACAGTATTCAGCAAACTTAACAGCTGCTTCTACATTTTCGCTGTTTGCATTAACCGCATAACCATTTATTGGTGAACCCCAGAATTGGGTTACATCTTCTGTAGCATATTTATCATTGGATGTAGGCCACATGAACATCCCAACGTTTGGATCCTTTCCTAAATTAGGAGTTTCCCAAGAAAATCCACCAAACATAGCTGTCTTTTTAGCAGTAAATAATTCGATGGATGGGCCATAGTCAAGATTGGCTACACCCTCTGGGAAGACGCCTTCTTTTGCCATTGTTTCAATCTTTTTAACAGCCTTTAACACAACAGGATTAGAAAAATCTGTTTTGTTTGCTAATAAGTCTAGGGCTACTTGAGGATCTTCACTTTGGATCATGGTTTGAACCATATAAAGTTGTGGTGCCCATCCACCTTTACCCATGATAGACATAGGCACAATTCCTTTTTCTTTTAATGTTTTACAAACGGTCATAAACTCATCAAATGTTTTAGGAATAGCTAGACCATTTTGTTCAAAAATATCCTTATGATAGAAAATTCTTGGTGTAGCATAAGTATCTGCTCCTGCTGATAAGGCATAGATCTTACCATCTGAAAACTTCATTGCCTCAGGAACTGCAAATTTATTAATGAATCCATCCTCTGTAATATATGGGGTATAATCCAGCTGATTTCCAGCACTGATAATTGCTGTTGCAAATCCAGCTTCACTATACCATACATCTGGTAAATCCCCTGAAGCATTATATGTTTTTAATTTATTGGAATAATCTTCTCCACCACCACCTGGCTCAAATTCAATCTCATAATTTGGAAATTCTGCAGCGAGATTTTTCTTAATGTAGTTTTCTAGTATATTAATTTGATTTTCATCTGTACTAAGGGACATCAGTCTTAATTTTACTTTTTCATCTGAAGCGGGTGCTGCTTCTTCTTTTTTGGTTTCTTCCTTTTTGGTCTCTCCCTTATTAGCAACTTGTTGTTCAGGCTTTTGTCCACCGCATCCTATCATGCTTGTTGCCAATGCTACTGTAAAGATAATACTTAATTGCTTTTTGAGTTTCATTCTAATACCTCCTTGTTTTTTAAATTTTCTTACTTAACTTAATTATAAATTAATTAAAAATTTAAAGAAGGAAATATTGTTGGTACAACAAGTAAAATTATTCGTTATTATTGGATTTGCATGCAATGTACTTGCTAGGTGTCATCCCAAATTCCTTTTTAAAACACTTTCCAAAATAATTAACGTTTGAAAAACCGATGGCATAGGCTACTTCTGTGACACAAACATCCCCTTGTTCCATCATTTCAATCGCTTTGTTCATTCTGTATTTAGTAATATATTCGTTGAGTGTCATATCCATCTGCTTTTTAAATAAAAAACATAAATAGGTATAATTCATATAAACTGCCTTAGAAATCATATCAATAGTCAGCTCACAGTTGCTATAATTTTCGTTAATATAATGAATGACCGCTTCCACCGTCTTTGATGATTTAACGCTTTTGTTTTGATTAATATGCTCAATGATCGTTGAATAAATCTCAATAATATATTTCTTTATATCTTCAATTGTTTTTTTAGCCTTTATATGCTCAAAGAGGTTTTTAAAGTATGTATGAGCTACTAAATCAAACTTCATATTGTTCTCTGCAACAAATTCTAAACAAGGTGTCACCATCTCAACTGCTATAACCAGTAATACTTCTGGTTCAATGTTTTTTTCTCTCACTTCCTCAAATAAATACTCAATAATTTGTTTAACCCCTTCTATGCTACCCAGTCGCATATTAGCTAAAAGCTGTACTCTATGTTCAGCTTGAAAAAAGTTACCTATAAACCCTATTTCTGAAACGGATTGATGATGTATAATTAAGTCTTTACCTAATACCAATTTATTTCTTAAGGCATAGAGTGCCTCATTATAGGATGTTGTAATATCTTTTACTGTTTTACAAGAGTTACCCACACCCATTGTAACAGTAAAGTGCAGATATATTTTTACCGCATCGAGAATACTCTCAAGGATTGCATCCAATTTTTCTGCTGCAACACCCTCCATTGCATCAAAACTAAACAAGATACAGATTCTATCCCCACTATCCATACAGATTTCATAGACAAAATCATTTCCTAGTAATTCCTCCACTATATTTATAACCCCATAGTTCCAAAGGTGCTTTTCATTATAACTCCACTCTGAATAGTCTTCACTATCAATTTCTAGCACAGCCACTATGTATACCCCTATTAATAAGTTAATACCTAGGTTTTTAACTTTCTCTAAAATAATTTCATTGCTTAAAAAGTCATTTCCTTTTAATAATTCATTGAGAAATTGTCCTTTTAATACAGGTAAATTTTTATTGACATTTCTTTTGAGTTCATTGATTTCAACCTTTATTTTTCTTTCCTTTTGAATAAGCTTAATGACATTTTGTAGCGCATTATATAATTCTTCATTGGACACGGGCTTTAGGATATAGTGATGTACGCCAAGTGTTAAGGCTTGCTTAGCATATTCAAACTCACTATATCCTGAAATAATAATTATTTTAATGTTACCATTTATTTCTCTTACCTTCTGAGCAAACTCTAACCCATCCATTAACGGCATATTAATATCTGCAAGTACAATATCTGGATTTAATGCTTTAACACATTCTAATCCTTCTATTCCATTTTTAGCTTCTCCACAAACCGTAAGGTTACACTCTTCCCAGGGAAAGGAAACCTTTAGTGCCTCTCTAAAATAATATTCATCATCAATAATTAATACTTTCATTACAAATCCCCCTTTCCCTAATAAAAAATCATTTATTTTCTAATGGGATACTGACCGTAACCAAGGTATATTCCCCTTCGACACTTTCAATACTTATGCCTGAATGACTGCCGTATTGTAGCTTTAATCTTTCATCTACACTTCTAAGTCCAAATGACCTTGGATCAGCCTCTCTTAAGGGGCCGAACTTGGAAATGGCTTCTACTCTTTCTTTAGGCATCCCTATTCCTGTATCAAGTACTTCTATAACTATGTAGTCTTCTTTTATATAACCTTTTACATAAATCATTCCTTTACTTTGACTCTGTTTAAGGCCGTGATAAATAGCATTTTCAACTAAAGGCTGAATAGTAAGCTTTGGTATAGTATATTTAAGCATCGCCTTATCAAATTCTAGGGCATAATCCATATACTCCGCATACCTTAGTCGTTGTATGCTCAAGTAACTCTCGATAATTTTAACCTCTTCCTCCACTGTAATGATTTCATTGCCACGACTGAGTGATAGTTTGTAAAAGTTAGAGATGTACTGAATGGTTGTCAGTGCCTGTTCCTTCATATCCAGCTTGATAAAAGAGGAGATGGTTTCCATTGTATTATATAAAAAATGAGGTTTAATTTGGGATTGAAGCAACTTGAATTCATTCTTTCGTTTAAGTTTTTGCTCCTTATAAATTTGTTCCATCGATTCTTCTAACTGGTTCATTAGTGTATTAAATCCATTAGCTAATACACCTACTTCCCCATCAGTGTTCTCATCTGCTCGTATTTTCATATTACCATCTTTAATTTTCCCCATCGTATCCAGTAATAAATAGATAGGTTTAGTCACTGTATGGGAAATGATATAGGAGGTCATAAATACAATAATGGCACATACAATAAGTGTCAAAATAATAATGTTCTTAATCTTAGTTTCTTCACTTACTATTTCTTCCATACCTGAAACACTGATTACCCTCCAACCAAATTTCCTATAGGCTTTCATGGAATAGAGAATAGGAACCTTTTTATCAGTAAGTAGTAAACTTCCATTTTTTTTAAGCTCCTTATAGGCGCTATCTTTTATCCTAAGAACTTCTCCTATATCTTTATATAAATCCGATTTGTTACGAGAAGAAATAACTTTATCTTTTTCATCTACGATATAATAGCTATCTTGTGTAGTGACTATATTTTTTGTATAAATATTGGAAATATTAACTTCATTGATAAACAAGGTTACAACGCCTAATGCGTTTCCTGTGTTTCTATCTCTAATAAGCTTTGAAACTGAAAAGACATCACTCTTTCTACGATCAGTGAATTGAAGAGGTGCAAGACCCATCCATATAGGACGCTGTATTTCATACGCCTTCTCAAGATGCTCATTATGAATGATTTTATTCACACTCTTCTCATCAATACTATAACCTGAATAGATTACCTTCTGATCTGCAAAAACTGCTATGCCTGCAATTTGTGTATTAGGTGATATAATATTGCTTACAATTTCAGACATTGCCGTTTTTATTCTTAAGTTTTTAAGTAATATATTATCGGTTTCACTGGTATTTTTAATTTCTACAAGCTCTTTTTGTAAGCGATGTTCGGAGGCAATAACCCTAGAATAATCTTCTATACTATTAATCATTGTATCTAAATTAATATTAATAAGATCAATTTCTCTCATGGAACTTCTTTTAGTGCGTTCCATAAGTGCTTCAGAAAAAGCCCGATTGGAGAATATGGCAAATAACAAAAGTGCTATTATAATAATTAAAGTATTAGATACAAATATTTTATTCTTCAAAGACAACATTTTGATTTTATTAATAAATGCCATATTATAACCCCCAGTAACTTTATAATTCCTTTTATTGTATAAATGGTAAATGCAGTGCAAATTTAAAAACAGAGCTCTAAAAGAATGATAAAATCTATACTCTCCTAGACCTCTATTAAAATAGTATCACTTAAAACACAATAAAACAAACTATTTGAAATTAAATGTTACTACCACCCCGTTGGTGTGTTTTAAATCAAATGTCTCCTTATTTTTCTTAATATCTTCCTTATTCTTAAGTATAAAGGAATGAGAAATTTAAAAAAGCAAATTTTGTTGGTATATTAAGTAAAATTATTTGTTATTATTTACTTTGCTTGTAATGTGTTTTAATAGTATGGGATTGAGTAAATAACGCTCTAAATGAACAAAAGTGTCCATAGGGCACGTATTGGTTCGCGAAGTAGTGAAAGTGTCGAATATGAATGTTTCCTACAAGACAAAAAAAGAGGTTCTGAAATGCTTAGCATTCAGAACCTCTTTGTCAACAATATGAGATGCCAATCTATAGATTGACATCCTATTTATATATAAAACACAAATACTCCAAACTTCCTTTTTAGGCAAAAAAAATCGGGGTGACAGGACTCGAACCTGCGACCTCCTGATCCCAAATCAGGCGCTCTAGCCAAACTGAGCCACACCCCGATAAGCGCGAGACGGGACTCGAACCCGCGACCCTCTCCTTGGCAAGGAGATGCTCTACCAACTGAGCCACTCGCGCATAGCTTATCTATGCTGGTCGGACTGTTCCGACGAAAATTATAATATCATACATCCTAATACCTGTCAACCTATTTATGTGTAAATTTTGCCATTAAATTTAACCCCTTATTTAGGCTTTGAAGAATAGGACTTTATCCATTTAATTCGCTCATCTATCTTATTTTTAAGTTCTTCTGCATATTTAAATTTAGGCTGTACCTTCCCCAAATGCTCTTCTATTAAGTCATCAATGACTTCCTGCCCTAGTAAATCTTCATCCTCTTGCTTTCTCTTTGCCTTTAGTAACTGGGCCTCTGAAGAATGTATCTCTTTAAGCTCTTTACCTTTTGTTTTCTTAGGTTGTCCAAAAGATAAGCTTTTGCCTCGCTCTTTCTCATAGCCTAGTCCTTCCACACCATTTAATAAAAGAGCCTTCTCCTCATCTGTTACTTCTCCTACACTTTGGGTAAGTAGTTCCCCCATGGTCTTTAATGTATTATGGATCTCATCTGATATTTTTAGCTCTACGCTCTCCTTTACTTCTTCTTGTTCTAATGGGATGTATTGAGGTTCTTCGGTAAGCTGGATCTCTTGACGTGTACTTTCATTAGAAGCTTTCACTTTTTCATTTAATTTATGGACAGACTCTTCTTTACAGGACTCCTCTTTTTCAGAATGTCCTTCCTCCACTTCTTCGTCCAATGCTGAAAGCTCCAATTTCCCCTTTTTTAAATAATATCTATCCTTCACAGTTTACCTCCTCTCCTATTATAGGCCACTCTTCTTCCTATTATAATAAAGAACTGCTATAAACTTCAATAGCTATCTAATAAACACTTCTCTAACTGACAAATATTTACTATTCACTTTTCTAATGGCCTATAGCAGTCCTTTTGTTATTATAAACTTTATTTTATAACCTTATTACTAGCACGCTTTTTCTTAGGATGTCCTATAGTCTTATTCTCCTACACTTTGTTCTCTCTCAATGATTTCCCATAACTCTTCTTTACCTTGTTTTGTTTCAGCTGAAAAACCTAACAAAGTATCTGCAGGTGTTAAATTAAGACCTTTCTTAATCATACTAAGATGCTTTTGTACTTGGCTTCTTTTTATTTTATCCAACTTAGTGGCCACTACAATAACGCCTGCATGATAGTGAGAAATCCAGTCATACATCATCTTATCATTAGCCCCTACTTCATGGCGAATGTCAATAAGCAAAATAACCTTGTGGAGTTGAGGCCTTTCTTGCAAGTAGCCCTCAATTAACTTCCCCCATTTATCTCGCTCTGCCTTAGATACTTTGGCATAACCATAACCTGGCAAGTCCACAAACATCAATTGATCCTGTATTTTATAAAAGTTAATGGTTTGTGTTTTCCCTGGCTGAGAACTGGTTCTAGCTAAGGCCTTACGATTAACTAAAGCATTTATGAGAGAAGACTTCCCCACATTGGATTTACCCGCAAAGACAATCTCTGGTAAATCATGCTCTGGAAACTGACTTTTATTACCTGCTGTTATTATCATTTCCGCCTTTGTCACATTCATTATAAATCTCCTTTTAGATAAATACATGCTTCAGTACATCATCCATCGTACTTGCATAAACAAGCTCCAGATTTTCTAGGATTGTAGCATCTATCTCTTTAATGTTTTTTTCATTTTGTTTAGGTATAATAACCTTTCTTATATTAGCTCTTTTAGCTGCTAAAAGCTTTTCTTTGAGTCCACCAATAGCCAAAACGCGTCCTCTAATGGTAATTTCACCTGTCATAGCTACATCTCCTCTTACAGGTTTTTGAGTAAGGGCTGAAATAATGGCTGTAGCTAGAGTGATTCCAGCTGAAGGTCCATCTTTAGGTACAGCGCCTTCTGGAATGTGAATATGTATATCCTCTTTCTGATAAAATGCTTCATTAATCCCTAATTCACTGGTGGCAGAACGTATATAGCTCACAGCTGCCTTAGCAGACTCTTTCATCACATCGCCGATCTGACCGGTCAGTTCTAATTGCCCCTTCCCCTTCATAACATTTACTTCAATGGAAAGGGTATCTCCACCTACAGCCGTCCAAGCTAAACCTCTAACAATACCTATTTCAGGATTTTCATTTTTCTTTTCATAGGTATAAACTGGTTCTCCTAAATACTCTCTTATTTTATCTTGTCCTAAAGTAATCTTTTCTATGGAAGTCTCTACAATCTCTTTAGCTGCTTTTCGGCAGAGCTTTCCTAAGATCCTTTCTAAGTTTCTAACACCTGCTTCTTTTGTATAATGCTCAATAATATACTCTAGTCCATTACTATTGATTTTTACATTTTTAAGAGCATGCTCCTTAAGCTGTCTCGGCATGAGATACTTCTTAGCAATTTGTAGTTTCTCTAAAAGCGTATAACTACTTACCTCAATGATTTCCATACGGTCTAATAATGGTCTAGGAATACTTGCTAGACTATTGGCCGTAGCAATAAAGAGAACCTCTGATAAGTCTATGGACATTTCGATGTAATGGTCTCTAAAATGACTATTTTGTGCACTATCTAAGACCTCTAGTAGGGCTGCTGCAGGATCACCTCTAAAATCTCCCATCATCTTATCAATCTCATCCAGTACCATGACAGGGTTCATGGATTTGGCTTGACTTAACCCATAGACAAAACGGCCTGGAATGGCCCCTACATAGGTTCTTCTATGCCCTCTAATTTCTGCTTCATCTCTAAGTCCACCCAAGGAAATACGTACGTAATTTCTACCTGTTGCCTCTGCAATAGATTTTGCAATAGAGGTCTTACCCACACCAGGTGGTCCTACTAAACATAAAATAGGTGGTTTTATAGTGGGTGAAAGCTTTTTAATGGCCAAATATTCCAGTATTCTCTCCTTAATTTTTGTCAGTCCAAAATGCTCTTTTTCTAAAATAGTATTGGCTTTTTTTAGGGAACCTTGCTCAGTAGTCAATCGTCCCCAAGGAATATCTAAAATACTTTCAATATAATTTTTAATAAACCCATTTTCCGGCGAATTAGCTTGTAACTTAATGAGACGGCTAAACTCTTTCTCCAATTTATCCACTACTTCTTGGGGAGGATTTAAAGCTTGTAAGCGCTCTCTGTAGTTCTCCACCTCTTGAGCATTCCCATCTTTATCTCCTAACTCCTCTTGAATCACTTTTATTTGTTCTCTTAAGAAGTATTCCTTTTGGGACTCATTGATATTCTTTTTAACACGACTGTATATCCTATTTTGTTCGTTTAAGATCTCTATCTCATTATTTAAGATAGAAATGACTTTATACATACGCTCAACCTTATTAATACAAGCTAATACCTCTTGCTTCTTTTCTACTTCAAGGGTCATATTGGCAATAATAATATCCATCATTTGAGTGGTATTTTTAATGGCTAATATGCCAAAAAGCATTTCTTCAGATATTCTAGAATTCAGCCTTGCATACTCCTCAAAGGTTTCTCCTAATGTACGTAGCATAGCCTCTTGATAGGCATTCATCTCTTCCTCATCTTCCGATAAAAGTTCAACCTCTGCCCATACAAAGTCCTCTTCTATAGATAAGAGCTTAGCTCGTGCTTCTCCTCGAATAAAAACTTTGATTTGTCCTTCTTTAATCCTAACGACTTGTTTGACTTCTACCAAAGTACCTACTGTATAAAGATCCTCCTTAGTCGGTTCATGAACATCCGCATCCTTTTGGGCTACTACCAATAACCGCTCATCTTCTTTCATGCATTCTTCTATTGCCTTTAAAGATTTTTCTCTTCCTACATCAAACTGCATAACTGTCTCTGGAAATA
>JAEYNQ010000206.1 GCA_023412455.1 Bacillota bacterium | reverse complement strand
AAAAACTTTATTCTTTCTAAAATATTGAGGGATTATTATAGAAAAAAGAAAAGGATTGAAGGCTATTTCCCCTCAACCCCTTGTCTCCTACTTATCTTCTACTTCTATCCCTTAAGTATCTATCCTTCTTCCTGTTTTCTTTTCTTGCTTTCTTAGAACTCCGCTGAGCCTGTTGTTCTTGGGAATGGGATGACGTCACGGATATTCGTCATACCTGTTAAATACATAATAAGTCTTTCAAAGCCTAAGCCAAAGCCTGCATGGCGCGTTCCTCCAAAGCGGCGAAGGTCTAAGTACCACCAATAATCTTCTTCATTCAGTCCTAATTCATTCATTCTAGCAAGAAGGACATCTAAACGCTCTTCTCTTTGACTACCGCCAATGAGTTCTCCAATGCCTGGTACAAGAAGGTCCATAGCAGCAACAGTCTTGTTGTCTTCGTTCATGCGCATATAGAAGGCTTTAATTTCTTTAGGATAATCAATGACAAAAACTGGCTTTTTGAAGTGCTCTTCCGTTAAATAGCGTTCATGCTCTGTTTGAAGATCACAGCCCCAGAATACAGGATATTCAAATTTCCTACCAGACTTCTCAAGAATTTGAACAGCTTCTGTGTAGGTTACTTTACCAAAGTCTGCCTCTACAATATTTTGTAATCTTTCAAGAATCCCTTTATCTACAAACTGATTAAAAAATTGCATTTCTTCTTTAGCATTTTCTAATACATAGCTTATAACAAACTTCACCATGTCTTCTGCAAGCTTCATATCATCTTCTAAATCTGCAAAAGCAATTTCTGGCTCGATCATCCAGAACTCAGCTGCATGTCTTGGTGTATTGGATTTCTCCGCACGGAAGGTAGGCCCAAAAGTATAAACATCTCTAAAAGCCATGGCAAAGGTTTCTGCTGAAAGCTGACCGGATACTGTTAAGCTCGCCATTTTACCAAAGAAATCTTCTTTGAAATTTACTTCACCTTCCTCATTTTTAGGAGGATTAATGGGATCTAGAGTGGTTACCCGAAACATTTCTCCTGCCCCTTCACAGTCACTGGCCGTAATAAGTGGGGTATGGGCATATACAAAATTTCTCTCTTGGAAAAATTTATGAATCGCATAAGCTGCTAATGAACGGACACGAAAAACAGCCCCAAAAGTATTGGTACGTGGTCTTAAATAAGCAATTTGACGAAGGTACTCAAAAGAATGGCGTTTCTTTTGAAGAGGATACTCTGGAGGGCAGTCTCCTTCTACTTCAATGGTGGTAGCCTTCACCTCAAAAGGTTGTTTTTGACCAGGTGTTAAAACTAACTCCCCTGTTACAATAATGGCTGCTCCTACTCCAAGCTTAGCAATTTCTTTAAAGTTGCTTAAATGATCTTCAAAAACAACTTGTAAGCTTTTAAAAAATGTGCCATCATTGACTTCTATAAACCCAAAAGTTTTTGAGTCCCTTACTGTTCTTACCCAACCTGCTATAGTAATTTGTCCTTTATAACTCTCTGGCATCCCGTAAAGGGCTCTAATTGATGTTGTTTCCATGGTATTCTCTCCTTTAACTTAAAAATAAACTCTTTTACTCTTACTACAAGTCTACCTAAAGCGATTATTTTGTAAATAAAAAAACTCCGTCCCCCTACTTCTAAAGGGACGAAGTGACTCCGCGTTACCACCCTAGTTGACCCTTTCTATGAAATGATCCGCCTCTATAAGATATAACGGTCTTAACCCGGCTAGGCCTACTTGAGTATAGTCTTTCGGTTAGCGACTCCAAGATGTTCTTCACCCATTGCGTACTGTTAGTATCTCACCCTCACTAACTCTCTGAAAGTCCCTTCAATGGCTACTCTTCTTTTCATTGTCGATGTTTATTTAACTGTTTAAAATTATAGGTTTTTCATGCTCTCTTGTCAAGTCATTAACCACTTTCTTTTTAGGACTTATAAGGTCTATACTACTCTTCTACATTATGAGTATTTACCTCTTGCTGACGCATGACCTCATAAATACAAATAGAAGTGGCTACTGAAGCATTAAGGGACTCACTCCCCCCGGGCATAGGAATCATCATTTTGTAGTTGGCGGCTTCTTTCATATACTCTGAAACACCATTTCCCTCATTCCCAATAACAATAGCTAAAGGATTGGCAAAATGAATATGATAAATAGGTTGAGCTTCTTCAAAGGCTGTGGTATAAATGGGTATTTCTCTTTGCCTTAGGGCTGCCACATACTCTTCAATCTCTCCATCTATAACAAAAGGAACATGAAAGAGAGAACCCATGGTGGAACGAACCACCTTGGGGCTAAAAATATCTACAGAGCCCTTCGTAATGAAAATCCCACTTGCCCCAAAAGCATGGGCACTGCGAATAATCGTCCCCATATTACCTGGGTCTTGTAGATTTTCTAACACCAAATAAAAACCTTCTTCCTTCATTTTTAGGCTTTCTAAATCACAGTTAGGCATTTCCACCACTGCCATGATGCCTTGTGGGGCTTCTGTCTCACTGATGGCTTTATATACTTCCTCTGGCACCACAATCCATTGTGCTTCTTTTTGTTGTAATAGCTCACTCTTATCTATATCTGGGGTAGTCACATAATATCTTACGCAGAAAGCATCTGTAATTTCTTTTACTGCGCGAAGGCCCTCCACTATAAATAACTTTTCTTTTTTACGTGCTGCTTTCTTTTTTTGTAACTGAATAATATTTTTTAAAATAGGGTTTTGTAAACTTTTTATCTCTTTAGGCATCATGGCGTTTATTTTCTATCTCCTGTAAGGCATTATTTTTTCCAACAGCTACAATGATATCTTCTTTATTAAACACATAATCTGGCCCAGGTGAAACATTAATTCCACCTTGTGACTTAATGGCTATAATATTCACACCAAATTTCCCACGAATATTAAGTCCTCTTATGCTTTCATTCTCCCACTCTGGAAGAATACCTATCTCTACAATGCTATAGTCTTTAGAGAGCTCAATGTAATCAATAATATTACTTGAGATAAGATTGGTGGCAATTCGTCTACCCATTTCATACTCTGGCAAAATAATACGATCCGCTCCTAATTTTTCTAAGACACGTTGATGAATTTCTGTACTGGCCTTAGCCACTACATAAGGAACTCCCATTTCTTTTAACAAAAGGGTAATCATCACACTGGCTTGCATGTCTTTCCCAATGGCTACAACAGCTACATCAAAATTGCGAATACCTAAAGCATGCAAAGTCTCTACATCCGTTGCATCTGCCTGAACAGCATGGGTTACCAGAGTAGAGATCTCCTGTATTTTTTCTTCTGAAGGATCTACTACCAAAACCTCATAACCTGCTTCTGCCAGATTTATTGCCACACTTTGACCAAAGCGCCCTAGTCCAAAAACCACAAATTGCTTCCTTTTCATTTCCTCTCCTCCTTATTTAACCCACTAATACTTTTTCTTCTGGATATTGTACTGTCCCTTTATCTTTACTCTGCTTGATTGCTAAGGCCACAACCATGGTAATAGGTCCTAAACGTCCTATAAACATTAAAATAATAATGATGGCTTTACCTATGCTACTTAAGCTTGACGTTACACCTAATGTTATGCCTACTGTTCCAAAAGCAGAAATGACCTCAAAAAGGAGTTCCATAAATCCCATACTTTCTGTAAAGGTTAAAAGCATGACCATAACAAAAATAATAAGAAAACTAAGCATAACAACCGTTAAGGCTCTTGCAATAATCTGTCTTGGAATACGTCTTTTAAATAAGACTGTTTCATCCTTCCCTTTTATAGTTGAAAGAGCAGACAGGATAAGAACCCCCACTGTAACCGTTTTAATTCCTCCTGCCGTCCCCGCTGGAGAACCACCAATAAACATAAGCAACATGGTCATTACCTTAGAGCCATCTGTTAAGTCAGGCAAAGAAATCGTATTAAAACCAGCTGTACGCGTTGTGACGGATTGAAAAAAAGCACCTAAAATTTTTTCTTTTAAACTTAAGCCTCCCAAAGTGCCAGGATTTCTATACTCGGCCAAAAAGAAAAAAGCAAACCCTAAAAATAATAGGCCTAAAGTAATGATCCATACTAATCGCGTATGTAGGCTCATGACACTAAATGTCTGTTTCCATGTATAAAATTTTCCTTTTCTCTTTTTGACTTTAAAGGCTTTATAGGTATCTATCCATACATTAAACCCTAATCCTCCCATAATAATGAGTAACATGACTACTAAATTTATAAGTACATTTCCTCTGTAAGGCGTTAAATTACTGTCTCCAATAATATCAAAACCAGCATTACAAAAAGCAGAAATGGCATGAAAAAGACTGTAGGCTACACCCTTGCCAAAGCCATACTCTGGTATAAAAATAAAACTCATGAAAAAGGCACCTACCAGCTCTACCAAAAAAGTACTGACTACAATATATCTTGTAAAACGCACAATTCCTGCCGTTGTATTAAAACTTAAGGCCTCTTGCATAAGTAATCTGTTTTTCAGTGTAATACGTCGTCCCATCATAATAAAAAGCATACTCACAAGGGTCATAAAACCAAGTCCCCCTATTTGTATACACAAAATAATAATAAACTTTCCAAAATAGGACCAATGAGCAAAGGTATTAACTACTGTTAATCCTGTTACACAGACTGCTGAAGTCGCTGTAAAAAGGGCATCTATAAATGATGTAGCTTGTCCTTTACTTGAGCTAACAGGAAGCATAAGTAGACCTGTTGCTATGATAATTACACCTAAAAAACTGGTTACTAATATCTGTGAAGGAGCTAAATAATCAGATACAGCTACTCCTTGTTTCATTCTAACAAATCCTGGAGTTTTTTTATTAGTCATGGTATTATCTCCTTACTGATTTTTCACTTATTCTTTTATTTTAAACAAAATACCTTTAAATTTCTACGCCTAGCTCCAATCTTTTCAAGGTATTTCTTAGAAAAACAAAGGGTGTATCATTGGTTAACTTTTCCAAGCTAACCCACAATACACCCCCTCTTTTAGACTACTCCATTATAAACGTAACCTTTTGCACTATCTACTGTTATAATAGCACCATTTCTAACAACTTCTACACAGTTAGCTGCTCCAATAATTACTGGAACATCTAAAGTCTTACCTACTATAACTGCATGATTATATTCTTCTAATGTTCCATCTTGTACAACGATAGCACTTGCTTTCTTCATATAGGGTAAATAACTATTATCGGTCTTATTCACCACTAAGATATCACCCTTTTTGAAGTTTTTTCTTGCTTCATCTAACACCTTTACAACACTGGCTTTACCTGTTACTACTTGCTTGCCATAACCTTTGCCTTTAGCCAGTACATTTCCTACATACTGTACCTTCATAATATTCGTTGTACCTGCTACACCCACTGGAATGCCTGCCGATAAAACAATAATATCGCCTTGTTTGACATACCCCATCTCTTCAATATGTGCTACGGTTTTTGCAAAGACTTCATCTGTAGAGTCTTTTTCATTATAAGTACTTAAAAGCGGTGTGCATCCCCATACCAAATTGAGTTGTCTCCACACCCTAGGATTGGTTGTACAAGCAATTAATGCACAACTCGGTTTAAATTTGGAAACAGAACGGGCTGCATAACCAGATTTCGTAATAGTTAAAATACACGTTGCTCCTAATTCCTGGGCTGTGTTACACGTTGCATGGCTGACTGCATTGGTCATGCTCATTCCATAGAGGGTTGAATCTTGACTTTGACATCTCGTATTTTGTTCCTCTTCAGCTGCCCTTGCAATACGGTCCATCATACCTACTGCTTCTAATGGGTAATCTCCTTTGGCCGTTTCACCTGAAAGCATGATAACTGAGGTACCATCAAAAATAGCATTCGCTACATCACTCGCCTCTGCCCGAGTAGGTCTAGGATTACGGATCATGGAATCTAACATCTGGGTAGCTGTTACAACAGGCTTACCTAAAGCATTTGCCTTTTTTATAAGTAATTTCTGAACAATTGGGACTTCTTCTGCTGGAATTTCTACACCTAAGTCTCCTCGGGCTACCATAATAGCATCAGATACCTCTAGAATTTCATCAATATTATTGACACCATCACGATTTTCAATTTTAGCAATGATTTGAATGTCTCCCCCACCATTTTCCTCAAGTATGTTACGAATAGTGATGACATCATTGGCACAACGAATAAAAGAGGCAGCAATATAGTCAAATCCAACTTTTGCTCCAAATTTAATATCTTCAATATCTTTATTGGTCAAAGCGGGTAAATTCACAAATACATCTGGAATATTAATTCCCTTACGTGAACCGAGCATACCCCCATTTTCCACCGAACACTCTACATCTGTAGAAGTAATATTCTTAACTTTCAGCTCAATAAGCCCATCATCAATCAAGATACGGCTTCCTCTTTGAAGGTCAAAAGGCAGATTCTTATACGTTACACTTACTCTTTTATCATCCCCTTCAATCTCATCTGTGGTAAGAATAAAGGTTTCTCCAATAGCTAAGTGATAATCCTTGTCTCCCTTCATCACACCTGTACGAATTTCTGGTCCTTTTGTGTCTAGTATGAGTGGGATAGGCTTATTCATTGCTTCCCTTACCTCTTTTACCCGCTTAACTGTTTCGCCATGAATTTCATGGTTATCGTGTGAGAAATTGATTCGAATACCATCTATTCCAGCCTCTATCATCTCTTTAATATGATTGTAGTCACGTGTCTTAGGTCCTAATGTTGCAATGATCTTCGTTTTACGCATACGCCATCTCCCTTTATCAAATCTATATTAACAGTTGACTAACCTCATACATATAGTCATCAATATTCTTTTTCATTTTAAGTGCTTCATTGATGTCATAGTCTACATATTGACCTTGTTTATACGCAACAACTCTTTTTTGTTTACCTTCACAAAGTAAATCCACTGCTTTTGCTCCCATCATAGAAGCATGAATACGATCTACAGCTGTAGGCGAACCACCACGTTGCAAATGGCCTAAAATAGTAGCACGTGTTTCGATACCTGTGGTTTCTTCAATCTTCTTAGCTAACTGATAAGAGCCACCAATTCCCTCTGCTACAATAATAAGATAATGCTTTTTACCTTTATGTTTATTTTCAACAATAGTCTTAATAATTTCTTCATCTGTAGGTCTCTTTTTCTCTGGGATAAGGATCATCTCAGCGCCTGATGAAATACCACACCATAGTGCAATATAACCAGCATTTCTTCCCATTACCTCAACAATGGAGCATCTTTCATGAGAAGTAGATGTATCACGAATTTTATTAATGGCATCCATGGCTGTATTAACTGCTGTATCAAACCCAATGGTATAATCTGTACAGGAAATATCAAGGTCAATGGTTCCAGGCACACCTATAGCATTAATCCCTAAATTAGCTAATTTTTCAGCTCCTTGAAAAGAACCATCTCCACCAATAACAACAAGTCCATCGATTCCAAAAACTTTGCACATTTCGGCGCCTCTGGCTTGGCCTTCTGGTTTAATAAACTCAAGGCAACGTGCTGTTTGAAGAATGGTTCCTCCTCTTTGGACAATATCAGATACGCTTCTTGCATTAAGTTCTCTTACATCTCCTTGAAGAAGACCATTATATCCCTTTTGGATACCCATTACCTTTAATCCTCTTGCAATGCCTGTTCGAACAACGGCACGAATGGTTGCATTCATTCCCGGTGCATCGCCACCACTTGTCAACACACCAATTGTACTTACCTTGTGACTCATGTTAAATAACCCCCTTTAGTTATCTATGCTTACTTAGTAATTGTTATAATAAAATTTGCATTTACCAGTTGGTTGTTAATTTAGGTATTGTTAATTAATTAATTATTTCTCCTGTTCTAGCCTTTTTCATTGTACTGAAAACTCTTTTAAATAGCAAGTAGCTAAGATAATTTATGGATAACCATACATTTTTCTCCTACTAAATGACCAACTTCTTGTATAAGTTCATCAGTTAAAGTCACATTATATTGTCTTGGGAAAGCTTTTTGTGTACCATCTTCTTTATTTTGAACCACAACTTTAGCATTTCCTCTATATTTTTGAAATATGTGTAGCAAGTTTTCTCGCATGCTTTTTGTACGTTGGGACTCTTCTAAGATTAAAAGGAGTCCTTCTTCTCTTTTGGGTGTGGTAAGAGCCTCTAGTGTTGTTAATTCATCAGCCAAAATAGCAGCTGTTGTCTCTTCTTTTATAGAAACACGACCTTTTACAATATAAACACTATCTTCTGGGAAGCTTGCAAATTGGTCATACAAGGTAGGAAAAATAATAACTTCCATGGTTCCTGTTAAGTCTTCTAAAGTCGCAAAAGCCATTTTCTTATTATTTTTGGTAAGAATAACCTTCTTTTCTACCAAAATTCCTCCTACAACAACACGTTGGCCATCTTGTATATTTTCCTCTTCTTCTTTTAAAACAAAATCATTTCCTGTATGGGAAATATACTTTTCTAACTGCCCTCTTACTTTATCTAAAGGATGTCCACTTAAATAGACACCTAAAACATCCTTTTCATAAGCAAGCATTTCCTTCATTTCAAACTCAGGGAGGTCTGGTAAATAATCTTTATCTTGGATTTCCTCATTACTTCCTTCACCTAACGCAAATAAATCCATCTGTCCTGCAATATTGTTTTTTCGACTTAGGTTTATGCCTGATGAAATCTGCTGATAGACTGCCAGATATTGGCTTCTTCTCCCCCCCAGCTTATCAAAGGCTCCTGCTAAAATAAGGCTTTCTATACTGCGTTTATTGGTATCCTTTGTATCCATACGATTATAAAAATCTGTGAGGCTCTTAAATTTTCCACCTTTTTCTCTTTCTTCTACAATATGGTCAACAACATTTCTCCCCACATTCTTAATAGCTGCCAATCCATAAATAATGTGATTATCCTTGGCATCAAAGTAAGAACATCCTTCATTTATATCTGGTGAGAGGACCTCTATTCCCATCTTGCGACAGGTCTCCATATATCCTGTAATCTTAGTGGAGACATCCATAACAGAAGTCATAAGAGCTGCCATAAATTCCACCTTATAGTATTGCTTTAAATAAGCTGTTTGATAGGCGACTACGGCATAAGCTGCTGCATGAGATTTGTTAAAGGCATACTTAGCAAAGTCTACCATATCCTCAAAAATGGTTTCTGCAATTTCTTGAGGTATACCATTTTTGATACAGCCTGGCACACTTTCTCCATCTCCATTTAGAAAAATAGCCCTTTCTTTATTCATAACCTCCGTTTTCTTCTTACCCATGGCACGACGCAAAAGGTCACTTCGTCCCAAACTATACCCCGCAAGATCCCTTACTATTTGCATAACCTGTTCTTGATAAACAATACACCCATAGGTATTTTTAAGAATAGGCTCTAAGCTAGGATGGGTATAAGTAATACTGTTTTTATCACGCTTCCCTTGCACATACTTTGGAATAAAGTCCATAGGACCTGGACGATACAAGGAGATCCCCGCAATAATATCTTCCATACTAGTAGGGGCTAACTCCTTCATGAAGCTTTTCATCCCTGCACTTTCTAACTGAAAAACACCTTCTGTAGCCCCTGAAGCAATCAGCTCATATACTTTTTTATCATCATAATCTATTTTTTCAATATCTAAATCTATTCCATGATTTTTGTTCACAAGTTTAACGGCATTATCAATAACCGTGAGTGTTCTAAGGCCTAAAAAGTCCATTTTTAAAAGCCCTAATTCTTCTAAGGTAGTCATAGGGTATTGGGTGGTTACAACACCCTCACTGGCACTTAATGGCACATACTCCACAACAGGGGCTTTAGAAATAACTACACCCGCAGCATGCATAGAAGAATGACGTGGCAAGCCCTCTAGCTTTTTGGCAATATCGATGAGGTACTTAACCTCTTCCTGACTCTCATAAAGGTCTCTTAATTCATCATTCATCTCTAAGGCTTTATTAATGGTAATCTTTAACTCATTAGGAATCATCTTAGCAATACGGTCAACTTCTTGATAGGGCATATTTATGGCTCTACCCACATCCCGAATAACACCTCTGGCTGCCAGTGTTCCAAAAGTTACAATCTGTGCTACCCGTTCCTCACCATATTTACTAATCACATAATCAATGACCTCTTGTCGTCTCTCATAGCAAAAATCAATATCGATATCCGGCATACTCACACGTTCAGGATTGAGGAAACGCTCAAAAAGAAGTTGATAACGAATAGGATCAATATTGGTAATCTCTAGAGCATAAGCCACGATACTTCCTGCTGCTGACCCACGCCCTGGTCCAACTGGAATGCCATGATCCTTAGCATATTTAATAAAGTCTCCTGTAATCAGGAAGTAATCCACAAAGCCCATTTGAATAATGACACCTAACTCATATTCCATCCGTTCTCTTAATTCATCTGTGACAGGGTGATAGCGCTTTGCCAACCCTTCATAGCATCGTTCCCTTAAAAAGGCCTCACTGCTTTTCCCATCTGGCACATCAAACACAGGGAGTTTTAGCTCATGGAAAACAAACTCCACATTACACCTGTTTGCAATGTTTTGGGTATTTAGGAGGGCTTCCTTGGCATAAGGGAAAAGGGCTTCCATTTCCTCTGGACTTTTAAGATAATATTGGCCTCCTTCATAAATCATACGATCCTCATCTGCCATGGTCTTCCCTGTTTGGATACAAAGAAGCACCTCATGGGGATGGGCATCTTCTTCTGTAATATAGTGCACATCATTGGTGACAACCAAAGGAATCCCTGTTTCTTGGGCAATACGCAAAGTTAACTGATTTACTTTAGCTTGCTGTTTCATCCCATGATCTTGGATTTCAAGATAAAAATTTTCTTTTCCCATAATATTGCTTAGTCGATTGGCCACTTCTTTTGCCTTATCGTATTGGTCTTCTAATAAAAGACGACTTACTGGACCCGCTAAACATGCCCCTAGTGCAATAAGTCCTTCGTGATATTTTTCTAGTAACTCATAATCTATACGTGGCTTACGGTAAAAGCCTTCTGTAAAAGCCATAGAAACCATACGCATAAGGTTTTGATAACCTGTCTGGTCTTTAGCTAGTAAAACTAAATGATTGGACCTAGCATCTAAAGGCTCTTTGTCCCATCTCGTTCTGGATGCTAAATAAACCTCACAACCAATGATGGGCTTCATACCAATCTCTTTAGCTGCCTTATAAAAATCAATGGCACCATACATGACACCATGATCTGTAATAGCTAAACTCTCCATGCCTAGTTCTTTCGCACGCATCAATAGTTGCTTAATCTTTGCCGAACCATCTAAGAGGCTATATTCTGTATGTACATGCAAGTGTGTAAACGGTACTGGCATTTGTCTTTAGCTCCTTTCCAAACTTCTGTGTTATTATTGCATATCTGACACATCTTATTGTTTTTAGTTAATTCATAGTCTTATTTTACCTTGTAAATACCCAAAAAAAAAGCCCCTCAAAAATTAAACTTCTTCTTTCATGGCAAAAAGCAGTCTTAGTTTCTAAAACTGCTTTTTGGTCATGTTCCCTTATTCATACTTATTATATGACTTTATTCCATATAGCTTGTCTTTTTTTTAGGTTCCCCATGATTATTTTGCTCATCATGTAGCTTTTGTCTCCGTTTTCCCTTTTGCTGAGGGTTATCAGAGCCTGGTTTATTAGGCATACTAGCACATCCTTTCTCCTATATAGAGTAGACCAGAACCTAGGCTTTTATACTTATTTATAGCTTTCTCAATTTTCCTAATTCCTTTAAAAAAAGTTAGGATACAATTGAGGTACATTATAACCTATTCCTAACTGGTTTATAGCATCATCCATTTCTCTCACTTATTCTGCTCTATTTCTATTATTATAGCCCTCTAGCTTTAACTTTCTTAATCCAGAAAATCTTTACGCATAGGTGTAAAGAAATCAAGAAGAATTCCCTTCTTAAGGCATTTACAGCCATGTACAACACCATCTTCTTTTAGCATTGTGTCTCCCTTTACTACCTTCTTCGTCTCATTAGCAATAGTAAACTCAAACTCCCCTTCTGCAACATAAGTAATTTGGGTATGAGGATGACTATGTAAAGCGCCAATAGCCCCTTCTTCAAAATGATTTTCCACACACATAAGGTTTTCACAAAAAGCTAAAACTTTACGTTCCACCCCTTCTCCTACTTGCTCTCCTTGTACATCCTTATTAAATACCCAATTTTGACCTTCATGATCTTTTCTCATAACGCACGCCCTCTCTTTGATAATTGTAGTGGATTCTTATCTTTCTACGAAATTCTGCAAGATTAACTAAATGAATATGAATTCATTTCCTTTTTTTACTGTATCATATCTCTTCTAATGCATACAGAGTAATTCCTTACCTATTTATGGCTTTTATTAATCTCTAGCTTATTATAACTTGTCTTTCAACTTCCTCCTCTTAAGGAAGGCTTACTTCTTTTTATATTTTATTCTTTTACATTCTGTGACATTGTTACAGATAGCCCACATTTCTTCATGTATAGTTGGATTAATGACTTATTAAGGAGGATTTACATGAAAAAAGCCTATGTTGATAGTAGACACTGCGTAGCTTGTGGCTCTTGCCTTGGCATTTGTCCTCGTCAAGCTATCCAAATAAAACAAGGTATTTTTGCAACCGTATTGGAGAATCAGTGTGTGGGATGTGGTCTTTGTGAAAAGCAATGTCCTGCTTCTGTTATTGCACTCAAGGAGGTCTTATGTCCCAACTAAATTCTAAAAAAAACAAAAAATGGTCCGATTATTTATGGATTAGTTCACTTATTTATCTCTCTCTTGGTCTATTTAATATCCTCTTTGCATGGTTGGGGCTTTTTTGCTTCTTTATCCCCATCATTTTATCTGTTGTCAAGGGCAATAAAAGCTACTGTCACCACTACTGTGGAAGAGGACAGCTCTTTGAACTTTTAGGTAAAAATTTAAAGCTTTCTCCTTCAAGACCTTGCCCTGTTTTCTTAAAATCCAAAGTCTTTCGCTATGGTTTCTTAGCCTTCTTCATGACAATGTTTGGCGGAATGCTCTATTCCACTTATTTAGTTTTTACAAGTGCTCAAACCCTACGTGAAGTGGTTACTCTCCTTTGGACTTTTAAGCTTCCTTGGCATTTTGCCTATCCCGTAACCGTCTCGCCATGGGTAGCTCAATTTGCCTTTGGATTTTATAGTATTATGCTTACTTCTACACTTTTGGGTTTTATTACCCTCCTACTCTTCAAGCCTCGTACCTGGTGTGTCTACTGTCCTATGGGAACAATGACACAACTAATCTGTAAGGCAAAGACACCTCATTAGACCTCTAAAGTAGGCTTATAAAAAACACCTGAGTCATTGGCTTTTAAGGCCTTCTTACTCAGGTGTTTGATTATTTTAGGATGACTTTTTTAGGATGGACTAATCTCTTAGCTTAGCCCCACAATTCATTTCCAAACCACTTAAGATCTTCTTCATTACTTTTTGAATTTCTTCATCAGTTAAAGTATGATCTTCTGCTCTAAAGGTTAATTTATAAGCTATAGATTTGTGACCTGCTTCAATTTGTTTCCCTTGGTAAACATCAAAAAGCTCTACATTCTCAAGAAGCTTACCACCACGTACTTTTATGGTTTTTTCAAGCTCTCCTACCATTACACTCTCACTTACTAACATGGCAATATCCCGTGATGTGGCAGGATACTTAGGAAGTGCTTTAAATTGAATATCCTTAGTGATACCTCCTATTAAAGTCTCAAAATCTAATTCTGCTACGTACACTTTGGTGCCAATAGCATAGTTTTTATTCACTTCTGGGTGAACTTCACCAAAGAAGCCAGCGTTTTTACCTCCAATAAGAAGGCTAGCACAACGTCCTGGATGCATATATTCCAACTCAGTATTTCTTTCTACTTCCCAGTTTTGAATAGATAGTCTCTCAAGAAGGGCTTCTATCATTCCTTTAAGTGTAAAGAAGTCTGCCTCTTTGCCATATAGACCCATGGTTAATTTTTTAATTTCTTGTGGAAGCTCTTGTCCCTCTTGTTTCAAATAAATTTTACCGATTTCATAAAGGGCGGCTTCAGGCACACGTCTATTGTAATTAGTAGACAGAGACGAGAGAATACCATTTAGGGTTGTGGTACGCATAATACTAAAGTCTTCACCGAGTGGATTGGTAATAACAAGAGCATCACGAAGAGGGCTCTCACTCCTAATAGTCAATTTATCGAATACCTTTGGACTTTCAAAAGTATAGGTCAGTGCACCATGTACACCGTACATACTCATGAAGCTACTCATCTCATCACTTACTAATTGATCAAATTTCTTACACCCTCTTGTGGGTTTACCTCTCTCAAGGGTTGGCGTAATGCGATCATAACCATAAAGTCGTGCGACTTCTTCTGCTAAATCAGCCATCATGGTCACATCGGGTCTAAAGGTTGGAATCGTCACGGTTTGATCTTCTGGGTGTGGAACAAATTCCACCTTCTTAAGGAGATTAAGCATTTCTTCTTCACTTAAGCTTGTCCCTAAGAAATGATTAATCCATTCCACATCATAAGGAATCGTACGTTCTTCGCGTTTTCTTGGGTATTGGTCTAACACCCCACTTACCACTTCTCCTGCTCCTGTTAAATTAATAAGCTGAGCCGCTCGCTCAAGAGCCAGTGTGATATTATTAGGGTCTAACCCCTTCGTATATTTAATAGAAGAATCACTGCGTAAGCCTAGCTTCTTAGATGTTTGACGAATGCTGTATCCATTGAAGTTCGCACATTCAAAAAGAATCGTCTTTGTTTCTTCTGTTACCTTGGAGTTATTGCCTCCCATAACCCCTGCTAGAGCTACAGTTTTTTCAGCATCAGCAATAACTAACATGGAAGCATCTAATGTTACTTCTTCCTCAAACAAAGTCTCAAACTTTTCGCCTTCCTTAGCCTTTCTGACCACGATTTGATGACCTGCTAATTTATCATAGTCAAAGGCATGCATCGGTTGACCAAACTCAAGTAGCATATAGTTGGTAATATCTACGATATTATTAATCGGACGAAGGCCTGCCGAAAGGAGACGGTCCTTTAACCATTTAGGAGAGGGCCCCACTTTTACATTTTGAATAATACGTGCAGCATAACGAGGACAAAGCTCATCATTTTCTATCTTAATGCTGGCTAACTCCCCTACATTTCCTCCGACTTCCTCTACCTTGATTTCTGGGAATTTAAAAGGTTTATTAAAGGTAGCTGCTGCTTCTCTAGCAAGACCTAAAATGCTAAAGCAATCTGGTCGGTTAGAGGTGATTTCATATTCAACGACTTGTTCCCCTAAACCAAAATAAGGTTTTACATCGCTCCCAAGAGGCATATCTTCTGGAAAAATATAAACACCATTATGGGGTGCATCTTCAATGTCTTTTTCTTCAAAGCCAAGCTCTTCTACAGAACAAAACATGCCTTCAGATACTTCGCCACGCAATTTCCCTGCTTTTATTTTAAGTCCACCCGCTAAAGTAGCCCCATCTAAAGAAACAGGTACAATATCACCTAACTGTACATTGGTTGCAGCGGTTACGATTTGTAAATTTCTTTCGCCTTGAATATCCACTTGCATAATGCGTAGCTTGTCCGCATTAGGATGAGGTTGTACCTCTACAATTTTACCAGCTACCACTTTCGTAATTTCTTTTCCTATTTCTTCTACTGCCTCTACCTTTGAGCCTGACATGGTCATACCGTCTACAAAGGTTTTTATATCTACATCGAGATCTACATATTGTTTCAGCCATGACATAGGTACGTTCATTGTTTTTTCTCCTTTCTACTTTCCCTTAAAATTGTGATAAGAAACGGACATCGTTTTCGTAAAATAGTCTTAAATCATTAATGGAATACTTCAGCATCGTTAAACGCTCCAGACCCATACCAAAGGCAAAGCCCGAATACACTTTAGGATCAATACCGGCCATTTCCAATACTCTAGGATGTACCATTCCACAACCTAATACTTCAATCCAACCTGTTCCTTTGCACACATTACAGCCTTTACCACCACACATGACACAGCTTACATCGGCTTCTGCACTAGGCTCTGTGAAGGGGAAGTAATGAGGACGGAATTTAACTTCTGCCTTATCTCCAAAGAATGCTTTAGCAAATTCAGCTAATACACCCTTTAAATCACCAAAGGTAATATTTTTATCGATGACTAAGCCTTCAACTTGATGGAATATAGGAGAGTGTGTCGCATCCACTTCATCAGAACGATAAACACGACCTGGTGCGATCATACGAATAGGCAGTCCTTGTGACTCCATTGTATGAACTTGTACAGGAGAAGTCGCTGTACGAAGCACTAAGTTACTATTAAAATAGAAGGTATCTTGTTCATCACGGGCAGGATGTTCTTCTCCTAAGTTAAGGGCATCAAAATTATAATAAGCCGTTTCTACTTCGCGACCATCTACAATTTCATACCCCATACCAAGGAAAATAGCTTTGATTTCCTCTAAGGTTTGCATTAAAGGATGAGGATGTCCATAGCTTAATTTCTTACCTGGCATAGTAATATCAATTACTTCCTCTTGAAGCTTTTGATTTTGTTTAGCACTTTCTAACTTCTCTTTTTTAGCTATTAATCGCTTTTCAATTTCTTCTCGTACCGTATTGGCTAACTGACCAATAATGGGTCTTTCTTCATTGCTTAAGTCTTTCATGTTACGAAGGACACTGGTTAACTCACCCTTTTTCCCAAGATATTGTACTCTCAGTTCTTCAAGAGTTTCTAAAGCACCTACACTCTCAATAGCTTCAAGGGCTATACTTTTTATTTGCTCTAATTTTTCTTTCACGATAAAAACTCCTTTCTAAATTATAAACTCAACCTACTCTATGATGGACATAAAAGTCTAAGAGATGATTCTCTATGTCCTGCCTTAAACTTAGGGCAAAAGATAAAAAAAGCTCCATCCCTTATCTAAAAGGGACGAAGCTCTATTCTCCGCGATACCACCCTGATTCTTATGCTTTCTAAAAAAACATAAACACTCATTAAGCTGTAACAGTGCTACTGTCGCCTCCTACTCCTTTCAGAAGCAAAGCTCCAATGTGAATTTCAAAAAACTTCAGAGCCAAAAGGTACTTGCAGCCGGTGATACCTTCTCTCTAATGGATAAAGCTTCTTTACTATGCATCTTCATAGCCTTTAGGTTATTAATCTATCTTTTATTTTACCTAACAATCTCACTTTGTCAAGATAAATCCCCTAGCATTTGACCACATGTCCTTCTTTTGTTATGATAGGTGTGCAAATAAATTCCTACTACTGAAAGGACCTCTTAACTATGGGACATAAAAACAAAAACTGTATCATAGGACAGTCTGGTGGACCAACCGTTGCCATAAACGCCTCTCTTAGTGGCATATTGCAAGGCATTTTAGAAACCAAAAGCTACCATACTGTTTATGGTATGATTAATGGTATTGAAGGCTTGCTCCAAGGGAAATATTTAAATCTTACAGAGAACTTTGATACCTTAGAAAAATGTAATCTACTCGCCCACACCCCTGCCATGTACTTAGGCTCATGCCGTTTTAAACTTCCTACTTGTGATCATTCAGAAGCGCTTTATGAAGACTTATTTCAGTTCTTTGCCGAAAAAGAAATAGCAACTGTTTTTTATATTGGTGGTAACGATTCAATGGATACCGTTCTTAAGTTATCTGATTATGCCAAAAAACATAATAAAGACGTCCATATTATCGGTATTCCTAAAACCATTGATAATGACCTACCCGTTACGGATCACACTCCAGGGTTTGGGAGTGCTGCTAAGTTTATTGCTACCTCTCTCTTAGAAATTGCTCATGATACCTATATCTATAACATTCCCTCGATAACCATTGTGGAAATTATGGGGCGTAATGCAGGCTGGCTGACAGCTGCTGCAAGTCTTGCCCGTACCCCCTATAGCCCTGCTCCTGATTTAATCTATCTTCCTGAAGTCAGCTTTGATAAAGCACAGTTTTTAGAAGACTTAAAAGCACTTATGAAAGTCCGTAGAAATATTATTGTGGCAGTATCAGAAGGCATTAAAGACCAAGAAGGTCACTATATTTCTGCCTCCTCAAGCGCTGTAGATGCCTTTGGGCATAAACAACTTTGTGGTGTAGGTAAAACTTTAGAAAATCTTGTAAAAGCAGAACTAGGTTGTAAAGTGCGCTCCATTGAACTTAACGTCCTTCAACGTGCTGCCTCACATTGTGCTTCTCTCACCGATCTTAAAGAAGCCATTGCCATTGGTAAATATGCTGTCACATTAGGAAATCAAGGTAAAACGGCTGAAATGGTATGCTATCATCGCACGTCCAATGCCCCCTATGAAATTTCCTTTAAAGGCCATCCTATTAAAGAAATCGCAAATCAAGAAAAAACCGTTCCTTTACATTGGATTAATGAAGCAGGTAATGATGTAACTTCCCAATGTACCGACTATCTGCTTCCTCTAATAGAGGGGGAACCTACTCTTTCCTACAGAAAGGGTGTTCCTGTCTATGCTTCTATTGAACACCTCCATACTAAAGGCTACTTTAATAAAAAATAAGTTAAATGTTTCAACAGAAAAGTCACCTAAAACCATCTACTCTATGGTCTTTAGGTGACTCTCTTAATCTTCTAGTTTTTGTTCACTTTGGTCTTCCTCAGTAGCTCTAGTCTCTTTTGTTTCTACGCTCTCTTGCTCCCTCCCTTTATTTAGGCCAGGATAGACGATCAAGAAATAGCCAACCACTATAATGACAACCATCTCTAATACATCCAGTATTTTAGGGTTATAAGGAATCGCCAATACACGTAAAACAATTGGTACAATAATTAAAATGCTGGCTGCGCCAAAACAAATGGCCCATCTTACTTTATCTGATATTTTCATCTATTCGTTCTTCTCCTTATGTTCTTTCACTATTTAGTCCTTTATTTCACTGCTTCATCTCATTATTTTTCACGAAGCTACTTTTCTCACTGTAAAAAATTCTTTTTCTGTTCTCATCTTAGCATGAAAGATGATGAAGGACAACTATTAATTGGAGACGTTTTTTCAATTTTCTAACAAACCCTTATGCATTTAATCTGCCTCTCATTGACATACTAAAAATGTAAGGTGTACAATAAGTGAGAATAATATGATGATAATTTTTCGTCTCTTTATATCTCAATTTGGAGGTTTTTTAAATGATTATTGTAATGAAGCATCAAGCGACACCTAGTGACGTCCAATTAGTTACAGAAAAAGTCACTAACGCTGGCTTACAGGTGCATATATCTGAAGGTTCTCAAGTTACCATTATTGGTGTTGTGGGAGATAAATCCAAGCTTAATAGTGACTTTATTTCTTCTCTTCCTTGTGTTGAGAAACTCGTTCCTGTAACTGAAACTTATAAATTAGCTAATAAAATGTTCCACACCAGTCCTTCTGTCATTGACTTAGGAAACTGTAAAATTGGTGGAAAAGAACTTATTGTCATGGCAGGGCCTTGTGCTATTGAAAGTAAAGAGCAGCTCTTTGCTTCTGCTGACAGCGTCAAAGCAGGTGGTGCCACTGTTCTTCGTGGGGGTGCTTATAAACCTCGTACCTCTCCCTATTCTTTCCAAGGATTAGAAGAGGAAGGCTTACAATATATGCTTGAAGCTAAAAAACGTACCGGTCTTTCTATTGTTTGTGAAGTAACAAGTTTAAGTGCTGTTCAGTCTGCCGTTAACTATGTTGATATTTTACAAGTAGGAGCTCGTAACATGCAAAACTTTGAACTCTTAAAAGCTGTAGGTAAAACCCATTTACCTGTCCTCCTTAAAAGAGGTCTTTCTGCAACTATTGATGAATGGCTCAATGCAGCAGAATACATTATGAGTGAAGGTAACCAAAATGTTATTCTTTGTGAAAGAGGTATTCGTACTTATGAAACGGCTACCCGTAACACGTTAGATATAAGTGCCGTTCCAGTTATTAAATCTAAGAGCCATTTACCTATTATCATCGATCCAAGTCATGCTTCTGGTAAAAAACCTTATATCCCTGCTCTTTCTAAAGCCGCTATTGCTGCTGGTGCAGATGGCCTTATGATTGAAGTTCATCCTAATCCAAAAGAAGCCCTTTCTGATGGTCCTCAATCTCTTAACCCCGAAGAGTTTAAAACCCTTATGTGTGAATTAAAAGTCATTGCTGAAGCGTGTGGGAGATCTCTTACTTGCGTATAGGGATTATTGGTCTTGGCCTTATGGGGGGATCGCTAGCTCAAGCGATTAAAAAGGTTCACGCACAAAATAGTTATATTATTGGTTATGATACACAACTAGATTCTTTAAAAACTGCCTATGAAGAAGGGGCCATAGATAATATGGCTACAGATCAAACCAGTTCCTTTAGTAACTGTAATGTTATTTTCATCTGTACTCCTGTATCCAGTATTTATGATATTGTGAAGGCACTCCTTCCTTATGTGGCAACAGATTGTATTCTTACAGATATTGGGAGCACCAAATATGAGATTGTTACACAAATTCATAGTCTCCTCAAAAATTCCACAAAACGTGCTTATTTTGTAGGTGGACATCCTATGACAGGTTCAGAGAAATGTGGTTATCGTGCCGCTCATTCTTATCTTTTTGAGAATGCCTACTATCTCCTAACACCTATGAGTGATACGCCTGATTTTATCCTCTTTATTTTGCAGAAGATGATTGAACGTATTGGGGCTATTCCTCTTATTTTATCTGCTTCTTATCATGACTTTGCCACCGCAACGGTTAGCCACTTACCACATATTATAGCCAGTTCTCTCGTTCATCTTGTACGGGAAAATGATGGTGAAAACTGTCATCTTCATGCGTTAGCAGCTGGTGGATTTAAAGATATTACACGCATTGCCTCTTCTAATCCAGCTATTTGGTCTAGCATTTGTCTATCCAATAAGAATCAGTTACTTAAAGTCTTTGAACGTTATCAAGATATTTTAGATCGTTTTTTAACTTATCTTAAGACGAATGACGAGGCAGAGCTCTATCATTTCTTCGATGCGGCACGTATTTATCGTAATACGTTTAAAGAAGGAGATGCCCACAGTTCTTCTAAAATTTATGCTCTACAGGTAGATGCTAAGGATGAACCTGGTATTATTGCCTCTATTGCTACCCTTTTAAGTGAGCATCAAATTAACATTAAGAATATCGGGATTGTCAACGATCGTGAGTTTGAGGCGGGTGTCTTAAAAATTGTAGTAGAAAATAAAGCCTCTCTCTTAAAAGCAACCGAAATCTTATCCAAACATCACTATACCATCTACTATTAAAGGAGAAAGCCTTATGCTTATTAACCCTTGTCAAGGACTTAGAGGAAATCTTTCCATTCCTTCTGATAAATCCATTTCCCACCGTAGCATTATGTTTGGTAGCTTAGCTAAAGGTGAAACCCTTATCCACAACTTCTTAATGGGGCAGGATTGCCTATCCACTATTGGCGCGTTTAGACAGTTAGGAATCCCCATTTTTATTGAAGATGATACTGTTCGTGTACAAGGTAAAGGGCTTCATGGACTTTTGGCTCCTACTGCAACCTTAGACTGCGGAAATAGTGGAACTACTGTTCGCTTGCTCTCTGGTATTTTAGCCGCTCAACCTTTTTCCAGTACTTTAACAGGAGATGCTTCTATTCAAAAACGCCCTATGGGACGGGTTATCACACCTCTTCGTCAAATGAAAGCTTCCCTGTCTGCTAAAGAGGACCGTTTTTGTCCTATACATATTGAAGGAAAGACACTAGAAGGCATCCACTATGTTTCACCTGTTGCCAGTGCCCAAGTTAAATCGTGTATCTTACTGGCTGGCCTATATGCTTCATCTCCTACAACTGTAACAGAACCTTATATTTCAAGAGATCATACAGAACGGATGCTAGAAGCTTTTGGTGCCCAGTTAACGCGTAAAGGTAGCAGTGCTACAATCTCACCTTGTGAGGAGCTCTATCCTTGTGAAATAACTGTACCTGGAGATATTTCTTCTGCTGCCTTCTTTATGGTGGCTGGGCTTATTACACCTGATTCTGATCTTATCATTCAAAATGTGGGTATTAACCCTACTCGCCGTGGTATTCTAGATATTCTTCTTCAAATGGGAGGAAATATTGAAATACTTAACGAAAAGCAAGTATGTGGTGAACCTGTCTGTGATCTCCATGTAAAGACATCACCCCTTCATGGCATAACTGTAGAAGGTGCTACTATTCCAACCCTTATTGATGAAATTCCTATTCTAGCCGTAGCAGCCTGCTTTGCTAAAGGAAAGACACTTATTAAAGATGCCAGTGAACTACGTGTTAAAGAATGTGACCGAATTACTGCTGTCCACACAGAGCTTAGTAAAATGGGAGCAAATATAGTGGCTACCGAAGATGGTTTTGTCATTGAAGGCGTTGAAGCTCTCCATGGTGCTACTTTAGAAACCTACCATGACCATCGCATGGCCATGTCTCTTGCTATTGCAGCGCTGAACGCTACGTCTCCTTCTCATGTTTTAGGTGAGGAATGTGTCCGTATCTCCTTTCCTAATTTCTTTGAACTATTAGCAAAACTTTCTTAGCCTATTACTTATTTCTCCACTCCTTGTTATTGAGGAGTGGATTTTTTTATCCTTTTTACTTTCTTAAGTCAAAACCAATGTGTAATTCTATACTACTATTTATTTATTTTGAGAAATATGCTATGCTGAGAACGAAAGGTGGTGCATTGTGAAAACAAAATGGATTTTATTATTACCCTTATGGCTCCTTTTATTACAAACTGCTTGGGCTTCTCCTTCTCCTAGTATTTTATTAAATGGAATGCCCTATGTTGCAAAGGAACCTCTTTACCTGGAAAACGATATGCTTTATGTTTCTCTAGATGATTTAATCAGTCTTACCTATGGTACGTATACACAAAACGAACAAACATGCCATTTAAATATTCAGAATCAGAGTTTGGTTTTTTCCCCTTTTGAACCGATTGTAAAACTTAACAATAAACCTGTATCTGTTTCTGATAAAGCACTTATCCAGAGGGAGCGTGTGTATGTTCCTTTTTCTTTTTTAGATTTACTGGGTTGTGACTATAGCCAAGATAGCTCACATAATAGCTGGTCTATCACTCCTTTACCCCCTTATTCAAAAACAAGTGATGATTATGCTGAGCATAAATTACTAGAGGCTCCTTACGAAAAACTTATACCCCTTCTCACTAAACAATTAGGTGAAAAAGAAGCCCTAGAAATAATCCAACATGCAAAACAAAAAAATGCTTATATTAGTTTTATTGATAATAGACAAAAAATAAACCTATTGCGCGAAATGAGAGATTTAGTAGGAACTTCTACTCTTCAAGTGGCTTTTCGAAATATTGACCTCTTCTCTCCTTCTCATAATCTTTCTACCTTTACTTTACAACCTATGACCTTACAACTGGATGAAGACTATCTAACCCTTCGCATAGGAAAAGAAGTTCTACGTACGAATTGTTTTTGGACAACTTATTATCCTACGGATGAAACCCATAAATTAGATGCTTCTCAAACTTTGGATGCAACCATCGTGCAACTTCTCTACAAATATTACCGTGATCAAATGGATTTAAAGGATGATCGTTATATCTCTCCTATTATGCTTACTCAAACAGATCGTACGGAAACCTTCTCTCAAAATGTCTACTGGGACAACGAGCCAAATGAAAAGGCTTTCTACACCGTTTCTATTTATCAAACGCTAGGTCAAGAGCTTATCACTTACTATGTAGATATAAAAAGATAACCCTAAAAAAATAGACCAACATGAACACCTATAACTGGGAATTCATTTGGTCTATTTTTATGCCATCTATTTATTCTTCTTCCTCTTCCAAAGGCTGCCTTTCCTTTAGTACGCCTTGATAATTGATGAGCTTAGTAAGCTCTACGAAAATCATATCATATAAAAGATCTTGTCCTTTTTGATTGAGATTTATTCCATCCTCTGCTAAGTAGTTCTCTCCGTCTTCCTTTTGGAGTAATAAATGAAATAAATCAATAAGGGGCAGATTATGGTTCTTAGCTATCTGTTTCACCACGTATACATATTGCTTTAAGCGATTATTGGTTCGTCCTATTCCTTGTACACTTTCTCTAACAGGAGGTGGCGTGATCAAAACAGGAATCCCTTTACATCCATTTAAACCGGTTCGATTATTATGTCCTTCTATATTTCTAACCAATTCTTCAATATTTTCCTCAAATTCCTTTAGGTTGATCAAATGATGCCCCAGGATACAACTATCTTTAGAAGAAATATGAACTAAAATAATGTTGGGGTGATGACAAAGTACCTTTTCCTCTAGCCTCCTTAACAACTCTCTTGTGGTGGGCTCCTTTAAGGCTACCTTATAAACATGCCAAGAAATAGCAGGGTAATAAATAGGCAAATAGTTATCCAAGCGATAACTATAAGTTTCTAACAGTCTCACATCAGGTTCTCCATATCCAACAATCGTTGTTTTAATCATATTCTACTTCCTCTCAGATTAGTTCCTTATCTTTCTATGCTTTCCTATTACGTATATTTGTGCTCTATCTAACTGACTAACTATAATAATATATAAGCAAGCTACCCAAATCTAAGTCACTAGGCTTATAGCTGAACTGTCTTCTTAAAGACACTACAAAGAACAATAAATACCTCAACTGCTCCTACTAAGTCAATAAGACGCATCATTCCTTCTCTATGACCTTACTTCTGAAATCCATCTATACAATCCTTTAGTAACGGCACATGAAAACGATTCTCACTAAAGAAATCATCCTCTTTTCATAGCAATAGGAGGAGTGTTTGTGCTATATTATACAATAGTCTTTATTTTTTTTCAATTGCGACTTATAGCCATGATTATTGCATTCTTTTATCCATCAAAAAAGCTACCCTTTAGGTAGCCTTCTTGTATATTTATTCAATACATATTCCATTTTTTATATTATTTCTTCTGCTGTAGGAAATAAAATACCTTTTACAGTATGTACGATAGTTTCTCTTGATGTACGCACATCATAAAAACCTTTTGCTGGATAGAGACGCTGAATATCCACTGTTCGCATGTCACCTACTTGGAGTCTTGTGATAAAGCAGTTTGGAAAATCCTTTACCTCAATATCCATCTGAAATTCACGATCTGGTGGTAAGGAGTCCATTTTAACTGATGTGGTTGGAATAATTACAAACTTGGTTTTAAAATGCTTAAGAACATAGCACCAATGTCCTCCATAGAGTTCCTTTGGAAATCCTCTTGTTAAGTTAAAATACGCAATCTGATGAATGTGCGGTATTTGCTTAGGCCTATAAAAGGTTGTGGAGGGGTCTCCTGTCTGATTTGGTGTTAATTCATCATAGAAATACTTCATCTGGCCAATATGATAATTTAAATCTTCAAGAAAGCCCTTTTTCTGTTCGTAGTTTTTAATACTACTAAATTCGAGCATTATCTTCTTCATAAATTCATCATTTTCCACCATAATCCCCCTTGTCATTAATTATTTATCTATCTTCCACGTCTTACCATTTTATCATAAAACATGATAATTTCAAAGCATTTTTATAGTTTTCATAAAGTATTTAAATTAATAGTTGTCTTTTTATTCCATTTTCTTAATAACAAAAGGTTGCTACCTCTTATTAAAAAACTTTATACTCCTTTAAAAGGAAAGCTTTTCGGCCCTTGGTAACAACCTTTATACTTATTTATCTCTTTTCTATTTTCAATCCTTAATGTTTAAAGTGTCTCATTCCAGTGAAAATCATAGCTATATTGTGAGCATTGCATACCTTTATAGAGTCCTCATCCCTTACTGAACCACCTGGTTGAATAATTGCTGTTATACCTAATTCAGCAGCTGCTTTCACACAGTCATCAAATGGGAAAAAGGCATCTGAAGCTAAAACACTTCCCTTTACACCCTCTTCACCTAAGAATTCTACACCATGCTCTAAGGCTTGTTTAGTGGCCCAAATACGGTTGGTCTGTCCACCTCCCATACCAACGGATTGACTATCTTTTGCTAAGGCTATACCATTGGATTTTACATGTTTAACTAACTTCCATGCAAATAAAAGGTCTTCCATCTCCTTTTCAGATGGTGCACGATCTGTTACAACTTTAAGCTCTTCTTCTACTAAAAGGGAAAGATCCTTATCTTGCACAATGAGGCCACCCCCTACTTTTTTCATATCATATAAGTGAGGATTAACATAAGTAATATCTTCTAACTGTAAAACACGTAAATTTTTCTTTGCACAAAGTACTTCCAAAGCTGCTTCTTCATAACTTGGTGCAATGACAATCTCTAAAAAGATTTTAGCCATTTCCTCTGCCGTCTCTTTATCAATAGGACAATTTGAAACAACAATTCCACCAAAAATGGAAACAGGATCTGCTTTATATGCTTTTTCATAGGCTTCAAAAATAGTCTTTCCACTGCCAACGCCACAAGGATTAGCATGTTTAACTGCTACAATCGTAGGCTCCGTAAATTCCTTTAAAAGCTCTAATGCACCATTGGCATCATTGATATTATTATAAGAAAGCTCTTTACCATTTAGCTGTTTGGCTGCGGCTAGGGTTCCCTTTGTAGCGCCTACTTCTTGATAAAAGGCTGCTTTTTGATGAGGATTTTCCCCATAACGCATATCTTGAACCTTTTCAAAAGTCATAGTGAATTTTTCTGGGAGAGAATAGTCGCCTCTTTGCTTACGCAGATAAGTAGCAATCATGGCATCATAGTTTGCTGTATGTTCAAATACTTTAGTTGCTAAGTAAAATTTAGTTTCTTTAGAAACTTCTTGCTGAGCTTTTAATTCTTCAAGAACAATGGCATAATCTTCAGGATCCACAACCACTGCTACATCTTGATTGTTTTTAGCAGCAGAGCGAAGCATGGTAGGACCACCTATATCAATATTTTCGATAGCTTCTGGCAAGGTCACCCCAGGTTTTAAAATGGTTTCTTTAAAAGGATAGAGATTAACAACGACCATATCAATATTCTCAAGGCCCAGTTCTTTCATTTGCTTTTGATGCTCACTATTGGCCCGAATGTTAAGAAGCCCTGCATGAATAGCTGGATGAAGGGTTTTTACGCGGCCATCTAAGCATTCAGGAAAACCTGTTATCTCAGAAATACCAATGACCTCTACCCCTTCGTTTTTAAGGGTATTATAAGTCCCTCCAGTCGAAATAATAGCCACACCTAATTCACGTAATGCTTTCGCAAATTCTACAATGCCTGTTTTGTCAGATACACTAATTAACGCTCTCATTTTTATTCTCCCTTTCTTAGCTATAAATTATTGTTGTAAGCTAAAAAGACCGTCTGAGCCCTCTTCATCAAAAGAAGTGCCCAGACGGTCGGCTTAAAGCTCTTCATACTCCCTTGCAGTTTAGCTGCTAATCCGTCAGTCATATGAAAAGGTATGCTTTGTAATTATCTATTTGTATCTTAACTGAATTTTTAAACAAGGTCAATAGTTTTTCGAACATTTTTAAACACATACCTGTTTATTGTTCACTATTTAATGAGAATAAATGAGGATAAGGCCAGTTTAACAATAAATAATAAGGCTAAAACATACATCATCCCACTAATCTCCTTACGTTTTCCTGTAAAGAATTTAACCACTACAAAGGAAATTCCTCCAAAAATAATGCCTTCTGCAATACTTGCCGCAAAAACCATCATAGCAATTGTTAAGAAAGCAGGAAGTGCCTCTGTTATATCACTAAAATCGATCTTTACAATACTATCAACCATCAATACGCCTACTATAACTAGCGCAGGCGCTGTTGCAAAAGAAGGAATAGCCATAAAGATAGGGGAAAGAAATAGGGCTAAAGCAAAACAAACTGCTGTAGAAATGGCCGTTAAACCTGTACGTCCACCTTCCATAACACCTGCCGCACTTTCTACATAAGTGGTTACTGTAGAGGTCCCTAAAAGAGCTCCTGTTGTGGTTGCAACAGCGTCTGCTAAAAAGGCCTGTTTAATTTTAGGCAGTTGTCCCTTTTCATCTAAATAATCGGCTTTTTCAGCTATACCCATAAGGGTTCCTAATGTCGTAAATAAATCCATAAACAAGAAAGAAAATACAACCACAATAAACGTAAAGATGCTTTCTGCACTTCCAAAAATCTCATGTAATGTTGGGAACTTAAAAGCGACCTTACTTAAATCACCAAGCAAAGAATTTCCTGAATTAAAATTAGGAATAAGTGAATACACACCCGCTGCTGGATCTACCTGATACCATCCTATAAGCTCTGCACCGATACCTAGTAACCACGTTGCCAAAATTCCCAATAAAATGGCACCCTTTACATGACGTTTTATTAAAATAGCTGTGAGTAAAATACCCACCATACATAAAACGGTTTGAGGTTGTAACATATTTCCTAAGGCTAAAAAGTTACTGGGATCTGAAACAATAACTCCTGCCCCTTTTAAACCAATAAAAGCAATAAAAAGACCAATCCCAGCACTTACAGACATCTTAATACAATTTGGAATCGCATTAAATAAAGCTTCCCGCACATTACATACTGTCAGTAAGATAAAGATAATCCCCTCAACCAGAACAGCTGCTAAGGCGAATTCCCAAGAGTATCCCCAAAGCCCTACTACTGTAAAAGCAAAAAAGGCATTAAGTCCCATTCCTGGTGCTAAAGCAAAGGGATAGTTGGCCATAAGTGCCATTAAAACTGTCCCAATAACGGATGCTATAATTGTAGCTACAAATACACCCTGTTGATCCATACCTGCTGCACTTAAAATATTGGGATTTACAGCTAATATATAAGCCATTGTCATAAAGGTTGTAATACCTGCTACCACTTCTTTTCTTACAGTGGTATTATTCTCTTTGAGTTTAAAAAATTCCATTGGAGCCTCCTCAGTTGTCACAAAAATAAAGATTTAGTTTGGTAAAACCTCTTCATTAACTTGTCATCTTATGTCGTTTTTTCACTTCACATTTATATTAACGTATGCCTAGACATAAGTCAATATAAAATACGAACCTTTTATTGTTTTTTTTATTTATTGTTCGGTTTTTAATGTCAAGTATAGATGTCCATTATTCGGTTCATACTTTGAATAATACTTAGCTTTGTTCTTTAAATATGCTATACTTAAAAAGATAACAGGCTTTAATAATGCACTTTAGAAAGAGGTTCCTATGATAAATTATAAAATGATTATTGCCTATGATGGCACCCGCTATAATGGCTTTCAAAAGCAAAGCCTCCATCCTGAAAAAACCATTCAAGGAAAGCTAGAGCATGTCCTTTCTAGACTCTTTGAGGTACCTATTCAACTTATTGCTTCAGGGCGTACAGACAGTGGTGTGCATGCCCAAGCACAAGTCTGCAATTTCCAAGTTGATTCAAGCCTTACACCAGAAGAAATATTAAATTACATGGCTGAATATTTACCTCAGGATATTGCTGTTATGGAAATATCCATTGCTTCTCCTCGCTTTCATTCTAGATATAATGTGGTTAAAAAGCGTTATTGTTATACCATTGACAATCATTTATTTGCCAATCCCTTTACGCTTCGCTATGCTTACCATGTTAAAGAACCACTGAATCTAGCCAAAATGCAAGAAGCCTCCAGGTTTCTATTAGGAACCCATGACTTCAAGAGTTTTACTTCTTTGAAATCCAAGAAAAAATCTACCGTACGTACTCTCTATCAGATCGATTTTATGGAAGAAGCCGGGCTTCTTAAGATTTATTATGAAGGGGATGGCTTTCTCCAGCATATGGTACGCATTATAACTGGCACACTTATTGAAGTAGGCCTTGGGCAAAGAGAGCCTCACTCTCTTCTTGCCCTCTTAGAACAAAAGGTGCGTTCTGAGGCAGGCCCTACTGCCCCACCTCATGGACTCACCATGGACAAAGTTTATTATGATTAAGGAGAATACATGATGGAAGTTTTTGAAATTACATCTCGCAAGGAATTTATGTCTCAACTCTTAAAATCAGACCTTTTTGATACCTTTGAGGTGAGAGAAGTGATTATTCATGGTGCTTTTAAAATACTTTTAGATGGTAAACGTAATTTAGACTTTTATGATAGCTCCCATGAAGTACCTCTTTCCACCTATGTCACTTGGTATGAGATGAAGAAAAAGGTTTATGAACTTTTACAAGGCTCCCAAATGCCTTCTTACTTCAAATTTGTGCTCTCTACCAATGAAGAAAAGACCCTTGCTCTCTCACCAGAAGCCAGCACCTTCTTCTTGAACATTCAACTTAAAGAGAATCAGACAAGCTGTAGCACGGGATGTGCTTATAAAGGCTTTACTTTAGATAAAAGTGCCGACCAAGTGTGGGATGAACGGATCAAAAAATTTCTTTTAAAATATGGGTTTATTTAAGGGGGTGTTTATTTTGAATTACGGTAAACTGCAAATGAGTTTTATGTTTCTTCTTATTATGACTATTATCCAGCTTTTTACAGGCTTCTTTGTGTTACATAATGCTTGGATCACCTGTCTCTCCCTTTTGGCCATTATCCTTTGTGTGTCTGGACTCCTGTATGTGAAAAAACATACAAAATCTTGACATCCTTTCTAAATAGGTTAAACTTAGGAGTGTCATCATGATTTCTTCAAATCATT
>JAEYNQ010000127.1 GCA_023412455.1 Bacillota bacterium | reverse complement strand
GGTACTAAGTACTAACGGTTCGAGGGTTTGACCTAATAATATAGAAGATCTTAGCAAAGTAGGAGCTTAGATATTCTTAATGCCTATGGCAATAACGGTTAAAACAAAAAACATCGTAGTATTTGTTCTTGAGAGTATAAGAGATGAAAAGGCTTTATATAAGAGGTAGTGAGACTACTTTTTATATAAAGCCTTTTTGTTATTAAGGTGTTGGCGTAATGAGTAAGGTGGATAAACTAAGGATATTTTTTGACTGCAATGCTTATTGTAGAGCCTACAAGAGTAGAAATTACTTGTAGGAAGCTTTTCTATTAGAATTAAGGTATAATGTTTATATACTATAATAGGAGAAGGGAGTATTTAGTTGTTACTTTAAATGATACATAAATGAATCTCAGTTCATTAAATAGTAGCTTGTATATAAAACCAATAGGTGGATTATACTGGATAGTATAAGGAAAATGGAAGGGAGAGGTATCTATGGAGAGAACATTTATTATGATTAAAAGTGATGGGGTTGCTAGAGGCTTGATGGGGGAGATTATCAGAAGAATTGAGAGAAAAGGCTTTAGGATTACTAAAGCTCAGCTTCTTAGTCCTTCAAGAGAGTTAGTAGAAAGACATTATGAAGAACATAAGGGCAAAGTATTTTTTGAAGAATTGGTTGAGTATATATTAGAAGGACCTGTGATGGCTATGGAAGTGCAGGGAAAAGATGTTATTGCCATTATGAGAAGTATGATAGGGGATAAGAATCCAATGAAAGCTATTCCAGGTTCTATTAGAGGAGATTATGCAAATGCGTTAACCAAAAATTTGATTCATGGCTCGGACTCCATAGAGAATGCAGAAAGAGAACTAAATCTTTGGTTTAACTGATTAAATTTTCACTTTTTTACGTGATCTACTATGTTTTCATGTAGGTCGGAGTTGAGAGGATAAAGAGCTGTGTCTATAGAAATAAGCATAGCTAGTGATACAAAGCAGTGCCCCTTTATATGATCAAGTCCTTTTCTGTGCATAGAATGCTTATAAAAGCATAGTGTTTACAGAAGTGAGGGACTTGATCATTTGTATTTATTACAACTTATAAGCGCCTTTCATATTTATAACGAACTTTCTTTTAAAGTAGTTTTATAAGGCTAAAAATAGTCTGAAAAATATGACTAATAAATAATATAAAATTATAAAAAAATATACTAAAATTAAATAAATACCGTATTATTTATACTAATTATATTATACATAATTCATAAGATAATGTAATATGAGGATATAGGTGTTAGAAAATATAACCAAGGAGGGGAGAAGGATGAGAATTGTGGGGATAACAGCGTGTACGGCCGGGATTGCACATACCTACATTGCAAGAGAAAAAATTGTTAGTGCAGCTGAGGAATTAGGACATAAGGTAAAGATTGAAACGCAAGGATCTATTGGCGTCGAGAACAAATTGACAGAAGAAGACATAGCTTTAGCAGATGTTGTCATTCTGGCAGCTGATATCAAAGTAGATCGTACGCGATTTGCTGGGAAGCCTATAGTTGAGATACCAATCAGCATGGTAATGAAATCACCTAGATCAGTTATTTCATCAATAGCAAAAAAAATGGGCAAGTAGAGGAAAGGAGATATGTTAAATTATGGGAAAAGGAAAACTTCAAATTAAGAAACATGTATTAACAGGTATTTCATACATGATCCCAATTATTGTAGTGGGAGGTATTTTAGGTGCCTTAGCAAAAGGATTTGGTGGCTACAATATTGGTGGTTTATATTCAACAGGAGATTGGGCTACACCGTTTACGGGTATGGAACCATTTACTTGGTCAGGTTTTTGGTGGGGCGTTAACATGTTAAGTAGCTATGCAATGAATTTTGCAGTAGCAGTCCTGACAGCTGGTATAGCCTATTCTTTAGCAGGACGTCCGGGTATAGTTCCTGGTGTAGTAATAGGTTATGTATGTACCATGAGTAAAGCAGGATTTTTAGGTGGTTTACTTATGGGCTTTATTATTGGTTACTTTGTATTGTGGATTAAGACATGGAAAGTGCCTAAATGGTTTCTTGGATTAATGCCAGTACTAGTGATCCCAGTCGTGTCAACTTTGGTATGTGGCATGTTGTTCTTATGTGTATTTAGCCAACCCCTTGCATTCTTAATGGATAGTTTCAAGAATTGGATTATGAGTTTGGGAAGTAGTTCTAAGTTCTTAATTGGTGCAGTCATTGGTGCTTGTATGGGATTTGACTTAGGTGGTCCTGTTAATAAGACAGCCTCAATGGCAGCAAATGCCCTTGCAACAGATGGTGTTTTTGGCCCTATGTCAGCTAAAATTGTTGGTGGTATGACACCTCCTTGTGGCTTGTTCGTGGCTTCACTTTTGGCCCCAAAGAAATTTTCAGCGGTAGAAAAAGATACAGCTATCACAGCATTACCAATGGGATTTTGCTTTATTACAGAAGGCGTACTACCTTTTGCAGCAGCAGATCCACTTCGCTTTATCACCGCATCTGTATTAGGCTCAGCAGTAGCTGGTGGTGTTGCTGTAGCAATGGGAGTTGAGTCAACAGCAGCACATGGAGGTATTTTTGTAGTACCAATGATGGTAAATCCCATATGGTTTATTATTGCATTCATTTTAGGATCAGTAGTTACAGGTGCAATTTATGCCTTCCTTAAGAAGTCTAGTGATGAATTAAATGGTGAAGAAGAAATCATTGACCTGGATATTGATATTTCAATGTAGGAGACATTATACATAACAACAATAGGATGCAGAGGAAAAATTTTTCCTCTGCATTATTAAACAGCAATAAGAATGAGTTAGTGAATAAAAGTAAAAAAGTTTGGGAGGTAGGATATGTTTGTTACAATGAAGTCGATTCTGGATCATGCAAATGAAAATAATTATGCAGTAATGGCAATTAACTGTATCAATATGGAAATGGCTAGGGGAGCTATTGAAGCTGCTGAGGAAGTGCATTCTCCTATTATTGTGCAGATGGGACCAGGCCAAATGAAAAAGCATGCACATGCCACAGAAATGTACCCAATGGTTAAGGCCATGGCTGAAAGAGTGAATGTTCCAGTATGTCTCAATATGGATCATGGTTCAGCATTCGAAGACTTAATGGATATAATAAAACTTGGCTTTACAAATGTTATGTATGACGGTTCCTCTTTACCTTATGAAGAAAATTTAGCACGTACAAGCCTAATATGTACAATTGCTCATAGCAAAGGCATTAGTGTGGAAGCAGAACTGGGGCATGTAGGACAGGCAATAGATGAAGATGATGAACATGCTGACTTTTTAACCAACCCTATACAGGCTAAAGAGTTTGTAGATAAAACAGGAGTAGATGCTTTAGCAGTTGCGATTGGCACAGCTCATGGAGCTTACCCAAAAGGAAAAATTCCAAAACTGGACTTTGAAAGATTAAAAGAATTAAAGGAAATTTTAAAAATGCCCTTAGTTTTGCATGGTGGTTCAGGTGCTGGTGAAGAAAATATAAGAAAAGCTGTTGAATATGGTATCAATAAAATTAATGTATGTACAGATGCATTTGAGGTGGCAAAAGAAGCATTTATAAAAGAGCATGAAAAGGATCCAAGTAAAGATTATCTGGCTATTTCAATGGTGGTAGAACAAGCAGTTAAAGGGTTTACGATTGATTATATGAAAATGATAGGCTCTGTAGATCGTTATATTTATAGAAATAGTGTAAGTACAAGTAAAGAATAATAATCATTTTACGGGAAGGAAATACAGTAATGGATATTTTAACAATTGGCTTTGTTACTGTTATCATACTTTTTACAGTTTGTAAGTTTTTGTTTGATCGCCATATCTATAGGAATAGTATCTATCAAGTATTATATAGTGGATTTACAGAGTATCGGATGCGTAAGAAATCCATTGAAGGAATGTCAGAAAGCTGTATTTTAACTGAAGAATTTGGTCCTCATCGTATGCTATATCATGTTATTGAAAAAAAGCATGCTATGCCCTGTGCATTTGTAACCATTTTCCTTACCAGTGGATGTTATATCCTATCTATAGATAAGAATCAAAATGAAAAGGCATTTGATGAGGCTAAGGCATTTAAAGAACAGAATATTATAGGCCAATTAGAAAAGACCGTATATAACACACTTAAATTTCCCATAACAATGATGAGAGTTTTGCCAGATACTTATGAAATAAAAAAGAAAGATAGTAAAAAGGAATGGACGATCCGAAGGAAAGATTTATTTCATTTTCTAAAAAAATTGCATAGTAAGTCTGAAACAGTTTTAAGCCCAAATGATATAAATGGCATTTTTATGACTCTTGCTCACGACACTATGGAGGAGGAGAAAATCACAATATAATTAGAACATAGTGAATATAAGAGAAAGAATGGTGATATTTTCTTGAAACTAGAAAAAGAAAGTTATTACAATAATAAAATATTAAAAATTCTCTTAGACAATAAAGTAGTTACAGCATCATTTATAGCAAACGAAATTGGTTTGGTTGAGAAGTCAGTGCGTACACGCCTTAAAGGAATACAGGTTTTTTTAGAAGAAAATAATCTGGGTATTATTGAAAAGAAACAAAGAATAGGCATCTGGCTCAATGCCACAAGTGAACAACGTAGAGAACTGGAACTTGCTATTTCAAATAATAGAAGTGAATTATATATTCAGGATTCAGATAAACGTGTAGATGAAGTGATTCGCGCCATTTTCCTAATGAAACGAAATGCCTATTTGACCATTATGAATATAGCATCGGAGATGTACTTAAGTGTTCCTACAGTACTTGGTGTATTTAAACAGGCAGTAGCTTGGTTCCAAGAAAATGGAATTAAAGTTTATTCAGTGAGAAATAAAGGTATTCACATAGAAGCTACAGAGGCAGTGTATCGCAGGGCTTTCAAAAGATTCTTACTTAAAGAAATAGATAGTAAGCTTTTACAGGAAGATTTACATATTTTCTTTGCAGGCTTAGATGTTAAAAAAGTACGGGAAATCATGCTAGAAACAGAGAAACAATGGAAACTGTCATTTAGTGATTATTCTTTTAAAGAAATATGGATCTATCTATGCATTGCAATCTATCGTATGCAGGACATAAATACTAAAATTGAAGTATCAATGATAGAGGCAGAAAAAATTGTAAGGTATAATGAATATGCCTTTGCCCAAAGCCTTTTTGAAAGAGTTGAAAAAGAATTTGCAATGAAGGTAGAACAAAATGAAATAATAGCTTTAGCTAAAGATATTTTATGTGCTAACTTTTTGGGAGGCAATTTGAGCCTTAGTTCTGAAACAGGTATTTTAGAATATGATCTCAAATTAAGAGAATTTGTCCAAAAGATTATAAAGACCATTAGTGTGATTATTGATGAAGATTTAAGTGAAGATAGGATCTTATATAATAGTCTATTGCAACATATTGGGCCGGCAATTTTCCGATTACGTTATAGGAATACAAAAGTAGAAGCAATGTTTGGCTATGTAAAAAATGAGTATAAAAAGGTATATAGAGCGACTTGGGTTACAAGTCTTTTGTTTGAAGAGTATTTTAATGTACAGGTAACAGAAGACGAATTAATATACATTACATTATATATTCAGGTGGCTCTTGAAAGAAGGGCAAGGCCATTACATGCTGTATTAGTAACGAATACAGGGTTAGGCTATAGTCAATTGTTATGTGAGAAAATTAAAAAGTTTATTCCTCAGATTATTGAAATCGATATATCAAGAGAGGAAGGCTTTAATTATGAAAGTTGTGGGGAGAATGATCTTATACTATCAACAGTGCCACTAAACTATGAGCTTCATAATTTGATTCAAATTAACCCCACTATGTCAGATGAGTCAATGATAGAACTTAGGCAAAAAATAGCAAAGTTAATAGAAAGTTTAGCTAAAAGAGAAGAAAGATTAGATTGTGCATGCTATTCATTATTAAAACCGGAGCTTATGTTCACGTCTATTGAAGTAGACTCTAAAATGGAAGTAATAAAGTTTCTAACAGATAAATTAGAACAATATGGGTATGTTTCACCGGCTTATTATGAAAGCGTAGTGAGTCGTGAGCAGGCAACCACTACAGCAATTGGAAATGGAGTGGCCATACCACATGGTTATATTTCAGGTATTAATGAATCAAAGATTTGTATATGTACATTAAAAAAGCCTATCCCGTGGAATAATGAGATGGTTGATGTGATATTTCTCCTTGCAGTCAAAATGCAAACCTTGCAAGAGGCAAAACATATTCAACTATTTTATAAACATTTTATACGCTTGACGGATACAGATGAAAAGGTAGATATTTTGCGTAAAATATCTTCTGGAACAGAGATGTACAAATATTTAATAGGATAATTCCATAGGAGGATTGTTATGTCAGTTCTAGATGTGTTTGATAAAAGAATAGTTGATTTGAATATGCATGTAAAAGATAAAAAGGAAGCTATTTATCATTTAAGTCACTTACTGAAAGAGGTAGGGTATATAGATGATGTAGATCAGTTTGTTGCAGATGTTTATATACGTGAAAGTGAAGGAATAACAGGAATTGGTGAACATATTGCCATACCACATGGAAAGTCAGAATCTGTTACTAACATAGGAATTGCAATTGGGAAATTAAATCATAGGATTGAGTGGGAAAGTCTAGATAAAAAACCTGTGGATCTCATTTTTCTATTTGCAGTATCCAAAGATTTATATGATAAGGAACACCTAAAATTATTAGCAGAGCTTGCAGGTAGGCTGGGGCGTAGTAATACAATTAATAAGCTTAGACAGATGAAGACATTTGAAGAACTTATAGATGCATTTAAAGATGAAACAAATGAGCTCAGTGAGGATATGGAAGAATTCACAGAGGATATTGAGGTTGTTATAGAATAAATAGTATAGCTCAAGAAAGGAAGAGGAATTATGGTAAGTCAAAGTGTTGTAGTAAGAAATCCATCTGGATTACATATGAGACCTGCCAGCGTAATGGTACAAATTGCAGGACAATGCAAATCAGATATAACCATCACGTGTGGAGATAAAAAAGTTAACCCTAAAAGTATTTTATCACTGATGTCAGCAGCTATTCCATGTGGGGCAGAGGTAACAGTTTTTTGTGATGGAGAAAATGAAAAGGAGGATTTAAAGACTATTATTGAAGCCATTGAGAGTGGGCTTGGTGAATACCCGGGGGGACCAATGCTATGAAAAGTTTAAGGGTGAAACAAAGTGCTTCAGGCGGGATAACGATGGGGAAAGCCTTTGTGATCAAAAAAGAAGAACTCCTTGCGGCTACCTATGCTATTACTAAAAACGAAAGGGAAAGAGAACTGTCTCGTTATGAGAAAGCTGTTAAAAAGGTAGTAGAGGATTTATCAAAACTAGCAAAAGCTTCAGATGTGTTTAAAGCACATATGGAATTAGTACAAGATATAAGTCTTGTAGAGACGATTAAAGGTTTAATAAATGATGGCAAAAATGTTGAGCTAGCTGTACAAGAAGCCTGCAATACATATGAAGCACTCTTTAGTGGTATGGATAATGACTATATGCGAGAACGGGCTGCTGATGTAAAAGATATTAAAGAACGTCTTCTTTATACACTTAAGGGTATAGACCTTAATCCATTTGCCAAAATGAAGGAGCCAGGTATTATTGTAGCAAAAGATTTAGTACCATCTGATACAGTGAAAATGAATCCAGATTTAGTACTGGGATTTACTACCCAGTTAGGAGGAATTACTAGCCATGTGGCTATTATTGCAAAGAACTTAGGATTACCTGCATTAGTCGGTATAACAGATCTACTGGACAATGTTAAAGGCGAGGAATTTCTAATATTAAATGCTTCAGGAAAGGAACTGATTATTGACCCTACCAGCCAACAAATAGAGGAATATAAAAAAGAGATAGAAAAGATAGAAAAAGAAAAGATTAAGTTAGAAGAATTTACAAATAGTCAAGCTAAAACAAAAGATGGGAAGATAATAGAAGTTTGTGCCAATGTTGGAAATATTGAAGATATAAAGCGAGCAAAAAGTTTTGGATTTGATGGAATAGGACTTTTTAGAAGTGAATTTCTGTATATGGAGAATACACATTTCCCTACAGAAGAAGAGCAATTTGAAGTTTATAAGGAAGCTCTACTACTAGCAGAGAAAGAAGTAACAATAAGAACATTAGATATTGGTGGCGATAAAGGGTTACCTTATTTTGAATTCGAAAAAGAAGAAAACCCTTTTTTAGGCTGGCGAGCTATTCGTATATGTCTCGAAATGAAGGATATTTTTAAAACTCAGTTACGTGCGCTACTACGAGCAAGTATTTATGGAAAACTGCGCATTATGTATCCTATGATTATTAGTGAAATGGAACTTGATAAAGCAAATGAGGTGCTTGCAGAATGCAAAAAAGAGCTTGATGAACAAGGCATACTATACGATCAACAGATACAAGTTGGGATTATGGTGGAAACGCCTGCAGCAGTACTTTGTGCCAGGGAATTAGCAAAGAAATCTGATTTTTTTAGTATTGGAACCAACGATTTAACCCAGTATATCACAGCAGTTGATAGGGGAAATCGAAAAGTTGCACACTTGTATGATAGTAAAAACCCAGCTGTTTTACGTGCAATTAGGCAAGCGATTGAAGCAGGACATGCAGAAGGAATTAAAGTTGGAATGTGTGGTGAGTTTGCCAGTGATGAAACAGTAACATCCTTATTGCTAGAATATGGTCTAGATGAATTTAGCATGTCGGCAAGTTATATCAACCGTATAAAAGCCATTATTTTAAATGGCTAAGAGCATTAAGGGAAGAAGAAAATAGGAAGGAAGAAAAAAGAAAGGTATTAATTAGTTTTGTTCACCGGTCATAGCTGAGGTTATGGCCGATTTATTTTTGTTTAAATGTTTACTTCATTAGCCTAAAAAATGATTCATGAAAGGATGGGAGTGGTTTTAGAATGTATGACTCAGTTGATTTAAGGAGAAAATCCTTTGGTCACCAAGAAGTTTAAAGTAAAAGTTATTCGAAAGGTTCTTTGTAATTTCAAAGGTCATCATATCATGTAAGACTTCTGCTTGATCTGGATAAGTAATGTCGATGAGCAATGTAAAATACTGTTTGGAGGTACCTAGTCTAAAAATATCACAGCTTAAATCCACTTGGTCGGTAATGTTATAGATAGTATTAAAGCCAATAAGGGTTATTTCACAATAAGCAATAATACAGCTATAAAGCATTTCTTCACTACAAGCTTCAGCTGGAAAACAACTGGAATAAAGGCCAGAGCTTTCATCATATACAAATATTTCTTTTCCAGTAGCATTTAACGTGCTGTAATATTTTTTATCGATTAAAAGTTTACAATTTATATTTTTACTACAATCCATAGGAATCCCCCCATTAACTATATAGTTTTTATTATAAGGTGTTAGAGGCAAAAGTATATAGAGGAGTTATAAAATCTAAAAATTCATGCAGTAAATAATGAGTATGAGAAATAGAGCTACTTGATAGTGAATAAAAACAACCCTTTAAGCAATAGCTTTATGGTGCAAAATGAAGTATAGCACCCATGAGAAAAAAGAATGAGCTACTGCATATACACAGAAATGGCTTAGAAGCATTGACATAGAAGGCTTTATGTAGTTAGATGCTTCTATACTAAAATGAGCAAAGTTTAATATAATGAAACAAAATGGAAAATAGTGAGGGGGGAGAGCATATGAAGAGACATGTAAGCTTTTTAATGGTGTTGGTAGTATTACTCGTACTTGTTGGGTGTAGTGCCAAGAAAAGTCAAGAGGATAAGGGGAAGACTTCAGTGGACTTACAGGTATTTATAGCAGCTAGTTTAAAGAATGCTATGACAGAAATACAAACAAATTATAAGGCTCTCCATCCAGAGATAGAGATGACAGTAAATGCAGATAGCTCTGGTACCCTTCAAAAGCAAATTGAAGAAGGAGCAGCCTGTGATGTTTTCTTCTCAGCAGCTACAAAACAGATGAAGGCACTTAATGAGGGGGGGTATGTATTACCCGATTCAGTGGTGGAATTATTAGAGAATAAAGTTGTAATTATTAAGCCAATAGGAGGAGAAACAGACGTTACAGGTTTTGAGGATATTACGAAAGCAGCCAATCTGGCTTTGGCAGGAGAAGATGTACCTGTGGGAACTTATGCAAGAGATATTTTTAGAAGCCTTGGTATTTTAGATCAAGTCATGGCCATGGAAATGAATGAGGGTGCCAATGTAACAGCAGTCCTCTCAGCTGTAAGTGAAGGGAGTAATGAGATAGGTATCGTATATGCTACAGATGCTTATTCCGTTAAAGACTTAGTTGAAATCATTGCCGAAGCACCAGAGGGGAGTTTGAAAAAGCCTGTTGTTTATCCGGTGGGACTGATCAAGAATGAAGAAGCGAGTGAGGCTACCACAACCCTAGCTAAAGAATTTGTAGACTATTTACAAACAGAAGAGGCCATGAAGGTCCTAAAAGCCTATGGCTTTTCGGGTTACAACCCATAAGCATTCACTTTCTAACATCCGTTTTACTAGAGCTTCTTCATTTTTAATTTGAGTTATTCTAAAGGAGGGGAACACGGTGAAAGCATTACTAACAGAAGTGAATTGGAGCCCACTTTTTATTTCTTTAAAAACAGGAATAGTAGCCACAGTACTTGCTTTTTTTGTAGGTATTTTAGCTGCTAGGTTTGTAATGAAACAAAATCATACGATAAAGTGGCTTTTAGATAGTCTCTTAACCCTTCCCCTTGTATTACCTCCTACGGTAGCAGGCTTTTTTTTATTACTTTTATTTAGTCTTAAAAGGCCTATTGGTCAATTTTTATGGGTGAATATTGGGGTGAAGGTTGTACTGAGCTGGCCAGGGTGTGTACTAGCAGCAACTGTTATTGCTTTTCCACTGATGTACCGTAATGCAAGGGCAGCTTTTGAACAAGTAGATGGCAATATCCTTGCTGCAGGGAGAACCTTAGGCTTATCCGAGAGAAAAATTTTCTGGAAAATTGTTATGCCACTTGCTGGACCAGGGATTGTATCAGGGACGGTTCTTACCTTTGCTCGGGCCATTGGAGAATATGGTGCCACTTCTATGCTAGCAGGTAATATTTTAGGGAAGACACAAACCATAGCTTTAGCTATTGCCTCGGAAGCATCAGCAGGGAATTATGAAGTGGCAGGATTCTGGGTGATGGTTATAGTTATTCTCTCCTTTGTGATTGTTTTAGCCATTAACATGATTTCTGGTAGGGGTATGAAGCAAATAAGGAGGTGGACTATGTGAGTATAGAGGTAGCACTTCATAAAAAGTTAAAGGGTTTTGAACTGGATCTAGCTTTTAAAACAAGGGGGAAATGTACAGGAATATTAGGGGCTTCTGGTTGTGGAAAAAGCATGACTTTAAAATGTATAGCTGGTTTGGAAAAGCCAGATAAAGGATTGGTGCGACTGGGAGAAAAAATACTTTTTAGTAAAGAACAAAGAATCAATAGGTCGCCTCAAGAGCGAAAAATAGGGTACTTATTTCAAAACTATGCCCTCTTTCCCCATATGACAATTGAACAAAATATCAGTATAGGGATTAAGGCCAGTAGGGAAAAAGTAAAAGAAATAGTAAAGGAGCAAATGGAAAGATTCAGATTAAAAGGCTTAGAAGGTCACTATCCTTCTCAACTTTCAGGGGGGCAGCAACAGAGGGTGGCACTAGCTAGAATTTTAGCTTATGAACCCCAGGTTCTCTTATTAGATGAACCTTTTTCTGCTTTAGATAGTTTTTTAAGGGATGCTTTAGCAAAACAACTCTTAGAGGTATTGGAAACCTTTAAGGGGGATATAGTGATGGTGTCTCATAGCAGAGATGAGCTCTACACTTTTTGTGACCAGCTCCTTGTCATGAAAAATGGAACAGCCTTATTAGAAGGTAACACAAAAGAGATCTTTTACCAGCCAAAGAAAAGGGAAGTAGCACAGTTAACAGGCTGTAAAAATATTTCTCCTATCAAAAGATTGGGTAAATATCAGCTTTTAGCAACAGACTGGAATCTTAAGCTCACCACCAAAGAAGAAATTAAGACATCTACCCAATATGTAGGCATTCGAGCCCATGATATTAAACGAGAGGATCAAGTACAGGTCAACCACTTCAACATGGAAATACGAAGTTATTTGGAATTTCCCTTTGAAATAGAGTATGTAGTACAAGATAAAAGAAATAAAACAGCACAACCTTTATACTGCCAATTTTCTAGAGAACAAAAACTCAATTCGAAGGAAATAAATATTTTTATACCTCCTGAAGCCTTGCTACTCTTAGAGTGATGAGATTTTTAGGGGGTATCTCAATAAAAACACCTCTTTTTTTTCAGAAAATAATGTGTTAATATATACAAAAATATCCAGTCAATGGCAAACATTTTTTGGTAATATCCCATTATTGAAAGCCTTTATAAGCCTTCCTATAATTAGACCATAGGGAATCACAAAAATAAATCACGTTTTTTACAACGGCGTAGAAAAATGAAATCTATCATTTTCTACGCTGTTTTTATTTTTGCCAACCCGGGAGGTAAAAATAAAGGGTTCTCTAAGGATTTGTAAAATAAGGATAGAGTATTTGAAAATAGGAGGTAGGGTTATGAGACAAGTAGCGATTTATGGAAAAGGTGGAATTGGTAAATCAACAACAACTCAAAATTTAACAGCTGGTTTAGCTGAAATGGGAAAAAAGGTTATGATCGTTGGATGTGACCCTAAAGCAGATTCAACAAGGCTTGTACTTGGAGGGCTTGCACAGAAAACAGTACTAGATACCTTACGTGAAGAAGGTGAAGATATTGAGCTGGACCTGATCTTAAAAGAAGGCTATGGCGGAATAAAAGGGGTGGAATCAGGTGGGCCAGAACCAGGAGTTGGGTGTGCAGGCCGAGGAATTATTACTTCTATTAACCTACTTGAACAGCTAGGGGCTTATGAATCAGATTTAGATTATGTATTTTACGATGTATTAGGCGATGTTGTATGTGGTGGTTTTGCAATGCCTATTCGTGAAGGTAAAGCTCAAGAAATCTATATTGTATGTTCAGGTGAGATGATGGCACTCTATGCAGCTAACAATATTTCTAAAGGTATTATGAAAT
>JAEYNQ010000115.1 GCA_023412455.1 Bacillota bacterium | reverse complement strand
TATGGATTTCTTTGAGGCCGCAAGATTATGTAAAGAACTAGGCATTTTAGGAGCAGGACCCAGTCAAAAGGTATTAAGCTTTACGTGGTTAATGGAAGAATTACAAGAAATAGCTAAGACCAATGATGTGAAAGCTTTATTAGAAGTGCTACTAGAAAAAACAGAGTATCGTAACCATATTCGTTTTACAGAAGGTGAAACAGCTGAAGAGCGTCTAAGCAATATCGATGAATTAATTTCCAAGACGGTACATTATATGGAAGGGGCAGAAGAACCTAACTTAGGCGAATTCCTGGAAGAAGTTGCTTTAGTAGCGGATATTGATAATTACGATGAAGGAAGTAATTCTGTTGTACTGATGACCCTTCATAGTGCAAAAGGTCTAGAGTTCCCCGTTGTTTTTATGCCAGGAGTAGAAGAAGGACTTTTCCCTAGCTATATGAGCATTACAGAAGGGGATGACAAGCTAGAGGAAGAAAGAAGATTATGCTATGTAGGCATTACCCGGGCAAGAGAAAAGCTATTTATTCTTTATGCGGAGCAGCGTACCGTTTTTGGGCGTACCCAATATAGTATGCCTTCCCGTTTTATTAAGGAATTACCAAGAGAAGTGACGAATCTTGCTCATTTAGACCAGAAAGCTCCAAGGCAGCCCTTAGAAAAGCCTAGCTTTATAGGGACAGGTCAAGGGGGTGGAGAACGTAAAAGCTTTAGCGTCAGTGAATTGACACAGATGCAAGAAAAGCGTAGCTTCGTGAGTGGTAGGGAAGAAGCCCATACGAAGGGGACTTTCCAAGGGAAGACGGTAGCTAAACCTACAGCGCCAAGTTTTAGAAAGACTACTACCCCTCCTTTTATGAATCAAAAGCCAGCTGAAAACTTACCAGAACCTGTCCAGGATTTTGTAGTAGGAGAAGTGGTGAAGCATATGCGATTTGGACAAGGCACCATTCAAGAGGTTATGCAAACAGATAAGGATGTATTTGTGACTATTGCTTTTGAGAATGGCGAGAGTAGGCAGTTGAGTACACGTTTTGCTAAATTACAACGTGTAAAATAAAAAAAGCTTGCTGAAGGTTTTAGACAATGAGAAACTAGGGAATAAAAAGCAGAGCTCCAATGAAGGTGGTAGTAGCCACTCATTGGGGCTTTTATACTCCTTACAATAAAACTAAATATTCGTTATATATAGAAAAATATAAAAATAATAATTCATAAAAGTAAGGGTTTGGTTTATACTAAAGAGGAAAGTGTAACATATAAGAGGAAAGGTTAAAAGGGTGATATTCAAGTGGAGCAAGATAAAATGCTGCGAATGAAAAAATTAGTAGAAGAATTAAGTAAGGCCGCCTATGCTTATGAGCAAGAAGATAGAGAAATAATGAGCAACTTGGAATATGATCAGCTTTATGATGAGCTTAAACAGCTAGAGGAAGAGACAGGCGTTGTCTTAGCAGGAAGTGTAACTCAAAAGGTAGGCTATGAAATAGCCAGTAGTTTACCAAAAGTGACCCATAGTAAACGTATGCTCTCTTTAGATAAAACAAAGGAAGTTTCTAAGTTAAAGGCTTTTTTAACAGGTCAAGAAGGTTTGCTTTCATGGAAGCTAGATGGCTTAACCATTGTATGTACCTATGAAGAAGGAAAGCTTGTACGTGCTGTTACAAGAGGAAATGGAGAAATAGGTGAGGAAATTACCAGCAATGCAAAAACCTTTAAAAATTTACCACTTCAAATCGATTATAAAGAAAGACTTGTAATCCGAGGGGAGGCCATCATTTATTATTCAGATTTCTATAAGATCAATGAGGCTTTGGACGAAAAAGAAGAAAAGTATAAAAACCCTCGTAATCTTTGTAGTGGCAGTGTGAGACAATTGAATTCGCAAATCACAGCCAAGAGAAGTGTGAGACTCTATGTTTTTGGATTGGTAGAAGGGGGTCCAAGCTTTGAATATAAAAGTCAGCAGTTGGATTGGTTAGAGCAAAGAGGCTTTCAAGTAGTGGAATTTAAGAAGGTAGAAGCCGAAACAATAGAGGATACCGTAGCTTACTTTTCCCAGGAAATAGCTAAGAGAGATTTTGCTTCAGATGGGCTTGTATTAACCTATAATTCGATTCCTTACTCCCGTTCTTTAGGTGAAACAGCTAAATTTCCAAAGGATTCCATTGCTTTTAAGTGGCAAGATGAAAAAGTGGAAACTACCATTAAAGAAATTGAGTGGAATACTTCTCGTACGGGGCTTATTAATCCTGTAGCTATTTTTGAGCCTGTAGAAATTGAAGGGACAACGGTAGAAAGGGCAAGTGTACACAACTTAAGTATATTAGAAGAGTTGAAGCTAGGAGTAGGGGATCAGGTAACTGTTTATAAGGCGAATATGATTATCCCACAAATAGCTGAGAATTTAACTCAATCAGGTGTAGTGCCTTTCCCAGAACATTGTCCTGTTTGTGGTGCCCATACACTGATTAAACAGGATAAGGCAACCAAAACTTTAATTTGTACCAATGCCAATTGTAAGGCACAACGCCTTAATGCCTTTGTTCATTTTACAAAACGAGACGCTATGAATATTGAAGGCTTGTCGGAAGCAACCATTGATAAACTTTTAGAAAGAGGGTATCTAGAAGATTTTAGTTCCCTTTATCATCTCCAGCGTTATGAAGAGGCAATTATAAATATGGAAGGCTTTGGCAAGAGGTCTTATGCCAACTTGATTCAATCCATTGAGAAATCAAGAGAAGTGAAAATGGCTCAGTTTTTATTTGCACTGGGTATTGCTCAAATTGGTTTAGGTACAGCTAAGCTAATTTGTAAATACTTTGGCAACGATTTAAGTCAAATTCAACAAGCATCAGCAGAAGATTTAGTGGCCATAGATGGCATTGGCCCAATAACAGCTAAAGAATTAAGTGAATATTTTAGTTTAGAAGATAATCAAAAGATGTTAGAAAATCTTCTGAAAGAGATTCATTTTGTACAAGAAACAGTAGAAGATGTGGTCAGTTCACCTATTGCTGGTAAAACCTTCGTAGTAACAGGGGATGTCCATCACTTTAAAAACCGTAAAGAATTACAAGCACAAATTGAAGCATTAGGAGGGAAGGTAACAGGCTCTGTAAGCAAAAGCACCCATTACCTCATTAATAATGATAATACATCAGGCTCTAGCAAAAATAAGAAAGCCAAGGAGTTAAATATCCCTATTATTACAGAAGAAGAATTTTTAGCGCTTATAGATAAAAAAGAATAGGTTAAAAAAGAAAAAGATGTATTGGTGACATAAATACATCTTTTTTAAAGAAATTCATCTTATTTTGACATTTATTTTTTAACTAAGTATACTATTATTAGAAGAATGGGGAGGGGGAGTGGATGTTTTTTGAGATAGTAAAGAATATGAAAGAAATTAGAAATAGGATGAAGGTAGCAGAGGAAGAAGCATTAGAGAGGCCTAGGCAACTTCAAAATTTAACGGCTACTTATGAAGGATTAATCAAGCGTGACTTCCCAGAGTTTGATGTGATTGAGTTTTTAGGGACAGCAAAGAATATTTTATTGAGTTACTTTAATAGTATAGAAAATGGAGAGCTTAACACAAGCTCAGCATGGTCTCCTAATCTAAAGAATGCAGCAAAATGTCTTTTAGAAGACGTCCACTCCAAGGGAGAAAAGCATTATTATGATGATATCATCATTCATAAGTCATGCATTAGTCAGTATAGCTCTAAAGCAGGTTCTAAAACTATTAAAGTAGAAATAGCTTGTGAATATACATATGGTATCAAGAATGAGAGGACATGGGTCGTAGACAAGCAAAGAAACCAATATAAATATCAGCTAGAAGCAGTCTATATTCAAGATGTGAGTCAAATGGGAAATGGTTCAATGAAGGGTCACTATTGTCCCAGTTGTGGAGCGCCTATTACGCAAGTAGGAAGGGATAAGAAATGTTCTTATTGTGGAACAGGTCTTCAAGAAATTAATACACGTTTATGGGTATTTGAAGGTATTAAAAAATGCTAATTTGCCTATAAAAATAGGCTTAGTAAAGGAGATGTAAAAGATGGGTATTATTAGAGCAGCAGCAGGAGCAGTAGGGGGTATACTAGGGGATCAATGGTTAGAGGCTATTGAACCAGCAGAAATGAATAATCAGGTTTTAGCCACTTATGGCGTGATGGTAAGAGGAAAGGACAGGCGAAATGGCAATCGTAAGGGGACAGAGGATATTGTAACAAATGGCTCCTTGATTCATGTACCAGAAAATGTTTTTATGCTTTTAGTAGATGGTGGGAAGGTTATTGCGGCTACAGATGAAGCAGGTTATTATCAAGTGGATCAATCAGCAGCTCCTTCTATCTTTTTCAAGTCAGCCAATGATGTACAGACAAGTGGGTTTAATAATACAGGCAATCATTCCATTCAAAGACCAGGCGGTTTTGTCAATACCATTAAAGATTCTTGGGAGCGTTTTAAGTTTGGAGGAAGCACGCCATTAAAACAACAAGTCATTTATATTAACAAACAAGAAATTCCCGATATCCGTTTTGGAACCAAAAATCCAGTGCCCTATACTGATCGTACATTGGTACCTGGAAGAGGCGTACCTTGTAAGATTACTTCTTTTGGAACCTATTCCATTCGTGTAGGAGACCCCCTTCTTTTCTATAGTGAGGTTTGTAGCAAAACGGGTAAGAATAGTCTCATGACACAAGATATGGCAGAGCAATATATTAATGAGTTTTTAATGGCCTATCAAACAGCCTTAGCCAGTCTTTCTACTCTGAATATTACGGTTTCAGACATTCCTATTAAGACAATGGAATTAGGAACCTATATGGCTCAAACCTTAGATAATGAATGGCTAAGTAAACGAGGTTTCTATATCGAAAGTGTTGGTATTGCAGGCATTAATTATGATGAAAAGACCCAAGAGCTTTTGGATAAGTATGCCAATGACTCCATTCTTTTTGACCCTAATGCGCGGGTAGCTCGTATGACAGCAGGTATGGCAGCAGGTATAGAGGCAGCAGGCTCCAATGAAGGAGGAGCTATGTTAGGCTTTGCTGGAATGAGTATGGGAATGAATGCGGCTGGACAAATGGGTGTTATGCCAGGGCAGCAAATGGGATATGGTCAAGGGATGATGCAAGGTAATGTGCCCAATCAAGGGGGACAAGTCCAGCAAGGAGTTTCTCAAGGGCCTTCAGGTGCTACTCCTGTAGCAGGCTGGACCTGTAGTTGTGGCACACAGATGTTAGAGAGTGCAAAGTTCTGCTCAGGCTGTGGATTACCTAAAAAGGTAGAGGTAAAAGACGAAGGTTGGGACTGTAGCTGTGGTAAACATGTTGTAGAAGGTAAGTTTTGTCCCAACTGTGGCAGTAAAAAGCCTGAAAAGCAAACATGGCAATGCCGTTGTGGCAATGTGACCAGTGATTTATTCTGTTCACAATGTGGCCAGAAAAAACCACAAAATTTTAAATGTGATAAATGTGGTTACGAACCAGAAGATCCTGGCAATCCACCTCGTTTTTGTCCTAAGTGTGGGGACCCATTTAATGAAAGTGACCAGATTTAATGCTAATTAATAAAATAGAGGGGGGAAAAGGATGGCAGATGTAAAAGCTTATAAGTGTTTAAGCTGCAAAGCTGGATTAGAGTTTGATCCTTCTAGCCAGAAATGGAAATGCCATTATTGCTTTAGTTGTTTTGATAAGGAAGAGCTAGATGCTGCTTTTGGAAAGGAAGAATTAGAAGGAGAGGAACAGGGTAAAACCTTAAGAGAAAGCAGTAAAGGAGTAACAAGCAAGGAAAAGGAAGACCTTGACAGTTATTTCTGTAGTAACTGTGGGGCTGAACTGATTGCAGACGAAACCACAGCAGCTACCTTTTGCTTATATTGTAAAAATCCTTCTATTATAAAAAGACGTTTTGAAGGTGAATTTAAGCCTCAACATATTATTCCCTTTAAGCTGACCAAGGAGCAAGCTAAAGATATTTATAAGAAGTGGATGAAAAAGCATGCTTTAGCACCCAATAACTTTAAGAGGAAGGAAGAAGTTGATAAAATCACAGGTATTTATGTGCCTGTTTGGCTTTTTGATAGTCAAGTTCAAGGGCGCATTGTAGGACAAGGAACAAAGGTAAGAAGCTGGCGCCAAGGTGACTATGAATATATACAAACAAAGTATTATGAGGTAGAGCGAGAAGGTTACTCGGATTATGAGAGAGTACCTGTAGATGGTTCTAAAAAGTTAGAGGATGCTCTTGTGGAAAAGATTGAACCCTATGACTACAAGGAATTAAAAGACTTTAACTCCGCTTATATCAGTGGATTTATGGCTGAAAAATATGATGTCACTTCCGGTGAAGCTCAAGTTTGTATGGAAAAGAGAGTAAAAGACTTTATGTCTAGTCGCTTAGAAGCAACTATAACAGAATACAGTAGCTTTGCTGCACAAAATAAGAATTATGAGGTAAGAGATATAAAGGCAAAGTATGCCATGATGCCACTTTATATCCTTGTCAATGAGTATAAGGGAAAGATGCACGAGTTTATTATTAATGGTCAAACAGGTAGGGTAGCAGGGGATACCCCCATTAGTTTCCAGAATCAGCTGCTTTACGGTGGCAAAATATTCCTCATAGTAGTTATCATTATGGTGTTGGGAGGTGCTCTCTTTGTATAAAAAAAGTTCCCTACTTAGTTTATTTTGCTTAACTCTTATTTTAAGCTTTTCAACATACTTAATGGCTGCTGAAACACCTCATGTTAAAGACCCATTAGGACTTTTTACACAAGAAGAAGCACAAACTTTAGAGGCAATGATTGAAGAAATAGTTACAGAGTATGCCTTTGATACGGTTATTGTAACGACAGATGATACAGAAGGAAAAACATCAAGAGACTTTGCAGATGATTATTTTGAGTATGGTGGCTATGGTATAGGAGAAGATCGCTCAGGAATTTTGCTTCTTATTAATAGGGAGGAGAGCGAGGTATGGTTCTCTACAAGAGGAAAGGGATTAGATTACTTTCCAGAAAGTGAATTGGATTCACAAGTAGAGGAGCTTGTATCCTACTTAGGAGATAGCGAAGATGAAAAGGCCAATTATAAGGGTTGTGAAAACTTCTTATTAAATGTGAAATACATTTGCAGAAGCAACACTTTAGGTTATGGTGGTAAAATGCTGGTTATGTTAGGTTCTCCTTTTACTTATTTTATCGCACTTATTATGGCTTTTATTGGCACCCTCATAAAAACCTTAGGAAGTAAGGGAAGTGTGGTGGTGGATAACTCTACTTATGAAGAGGATAATGCTTTTAAACTAACCGATAAAAAGGACATTTATTTAAGAGAAAATACCATACGTAGGAAAATTGAGAAAGAAGATAATAATGGCAGCTCATCAGGTGGTACTCATAAAAGTAGTAGTGGAGCAACCCATGGTGGCGGTGGTGGTAAGTTCTAACACCCTAAGAACATACCAAAGTCTATTAAAAAAGTGCTTTAATAGCAATAAAAACAAGGATACAACCTCCTAGTATTTGTGCCTTACTTTCTAGAAGGGTACCAAATTTTTTTCCAAGATAAACAGCTAATCCACTACAGACAAAAGTGGTTAAGCTAATAAGGATAACTGGTGTAAAAATAGCAACACCTAATGTACAAAAACCAATACCAACAGCGAAAGCATCTATACTTGTGGCAAGAGCTTGGGTAAGAAGGAGCTTGTAAGTAAGGCAACCACAATCTTTCTTTGTTTCATCTTCACAAGAAAAGGCATCCTTTAGCATTTTGGCGCCAATAGCTCCTAAAATAATGAAAATAAGGAAGCGAGAATACTTCGTAATATATTGGGCGAAGAGGCCTCCTGTAAAGTAGCCAATAAGGGGCATAAGGCCTTGAAAAAGACCAAAAAAGATAGGCATAGCTAAGCGCTTTTTTAAGGATATTTTTTTGAAGACCAAGCTGTTAGACATAGCTACAGCTGCAGCATCCATACTTAAACCCATTCCTATTAAAATAATTTCTAAAATGTTCATCTCTTTTCTCCTTTTTTATCATACATTTCGTCTAGTGATCTTATTTCCTGTTTACTAAAAATAAAACAAGACTCATGTATAGCCTAACGCTAGGGCTATACATGAGTCTTGTTCATTAAGGCAAACCAGGTCAAAGACCATTATGTTGACTTGCCACGTCTACAATAAGTATCCGCAAACTACTCCCTCATGAAGTGTTAATAAAATGATTATACAATACAAACTATAAGAAGACAAGAATTTATTAAAGAGCCGAAAGAGGAGAAATGAAATAAATTTTAAAAGAGGCTTGCTATTTAAGGAGCCTTCACCTAAAATAAGTGCAAACGTACTAATTAAATAAGGGGGAAATGAGATGACGATTGTAGATGCTGCAAAGCAAGCTAGGCAAGCAGCTATTCAGTTAGCCGCTATAGGAAGTGAAGAGAAAAATAATGCGCTAATAGCCATTGCCAAGGCATTAGAAGAACAAAAAGATGCCATTGCGCAAGCTAATGCTATAGATTTAGCCAATAGTGAAAAGGAAAATTTAGCCCTACCTCTTTTAAAACGGCTTAAGTTTGATGAAGGAAAGCGAAAAGACGTTATTGCAGGCATAGAGAGCCTTTGCAATTTAGAAGACCCTGTTGGAAAGATACAGCTTCAGACAGAATTAGATACTGACCTTATTTTGACGCGGGTTGCTTGTCCTATTGGGGTAGTAGGTATTATTTTTGAGTCACGCCCTGATGCTCTTGTACAGATTTCTACCCTCTGCTTAAAGAGTGGAAATGGTGTTTTGCTAAAAGGTGGAAGTGAGGCCAAGGAAACCAATCGTATTCTTTTTGAAATTATAAAAGAAGCTTCTGAGAAGGCAGGTATGCCAGAAGGCTGGATTGCTTTAATGGAAAGCAGAGAAGATGTAACCGCCATCCTTGAGCTAGATAAATATATTGACCTTTTAGTTCCAAGAGGGTCCAATAGCTTTGTAAGATATATTATGAAAAATACCAACATTCCTGTAATGGGTCATGCAGATGGCATTTGTCATACCTATGTAGATAAGGAGGCAGATGTTGATTTAGCAGTGAAGGTCGTAGTGGATTCAAAAACCCAGTATGTAGCCGTGTGCAATGCACTTGAAACCTTACTTGTACATAAGGATATTGCCTCCGTTTTCTTACCTCAATTAAAGAGAGCATTAGAAGAAAAAAAGGTACAGCTAAAAGGTTGTAATAAGACATGTCAGGTAATAGAGGTAGAGGAAGCTACAGAGGAGGATTGGAAAACAGAATATCTCGATTATATCCTCTCAATTAAAATTGTAGAAGATGTAAAAGAAGCCATTGATCACATTAATACTTATGGTTCCGGACATACAGATTGTATTGTAACCACCAATGAAGAGACAGCTAAGGTCTTTATGTTATTGGTAGATTCAGGGAATGTTTTTCTCAATGTATCTACTCGTTTTAGTGATGGCTTCCGTTATGGTTTTGGAGCAGAAGTAGGCATAAGTACTTCTAAGATTCATGCCAGAGGTCCAGTAGGTTTAGAAGGGCTTTTAATCTACAAATATAAGTTGGTTGGAAAGGGGCAGATTGTGGCAGACTATGGGAGTGGAAAGAGCCATTTTACCCATAAAAAGTTACTATAGAAGGCCTATAAGATTGACCGAGAAGGGAAGACTTGAGTACCGTAGTTATTCCTTAAAGCATTATGTACATTAAAAAGCCTTAAAAACTAGAAAACTACACCCGGAAAAAAGATAGGAGGTTTTAAAGATGACTGTAGAGGAAGGAAATTTTAATAGAGATGCATTAGAGAAAATGACAGATGAAGAGCTAATTACAGTTCATCATTTAGGGAACACAGCAGCCGTTGAAGTACTTGTTAAGCGCTATAAACGCTTTGTACGTCACAAGATAAAAGCCAATTTCTTTTTAGGTGCAGACAAAGAGGATTTAATTCAAGAAGGCATGATTGGACTCTATAAGGCTATTTGTGACTATGATGTAAAAAAGGAGGCTAGCTTTAAATCCTTTGCTAGTATTTGTATTACGCGCCAGATTAGTACAGCTTTTAAATCTGTATCAAGACAGAAGCATATTCCTCTAAATTCAAGTATCTCCTTAAATATACCTATTAGTAGTAGAAATAATGATGAAGATGAAGAAAATATCACCTTAATGGACGTGATAAAGAGTAATTTAGGCAATACCCCAGAAGATGAAATCATCGATCAAGAAAACGTGGAAATTCTTAATAAAAATATTAAGAAGGAATTAAGTGCACTGGAGTGGCAAGTATTAGGCTTGCATACCCAGGGCAAGAATTATCACGAGATTGCTAAGGAGTTAAAAAAGCCTGTAAAATCTATTGATAATGCTCTTCAACGCATTAAAAAGAAACTAGATTACGTTTGTTACCCACACTAAAAACGGTAGGTCATAAAGACTTACCGTTTTTTAAAAATAAATAAAAAATTTTTTTATTAATAGCAACGAGGAAGTACATCTTCAATATTGTCAATACGGCTTAAGTTAAAGTAAACAACACGATTGGTGCAGTAGTTAATCGCTTTGATAAAGCAATCGCCAATACCTACAATAACAACACACATTTTGCAACCACCAGAATAGATAATGGCTCTTTGATTAGTTAAGCGGCAAGCAGCTTCTCTTAAGCTATTATCACAGCAAAGGTCATTACAATTATAGCAAGGGCTAGAGATCCCGCCTTCGCCAATTGGGCCACAAGAGTGGTCGCATCTTCTCTCTTCTTTATTGCAAAGACAATTATTGGGACGGGTATAAAAGTTTCCACAATTCTTTCCACAGTTCTTTCCACAACAACTCATATTAAATCCTCCTTAAAATTGAATACTGTTTATTCATAGAGTCGAATTAGCAAGGTAATACTTCTTCAATATAATCAATACGGTCAAAATTAAAGTATCTAATATTACCGCTTCCCATTTCAATTGCTCGAATGTAGCATGGGCAAACTTGAGTAATGATGACGCAGTAACAGCAACGACCTGAATGAACCACAGCTTTTTGATTAACAAGACAACCTAAATCATTTTGATATGCCATAAAAATACCTCCTAGATTATTAATACGCTTAAAACATATAGAGAAGCGGAGTTTTTACCGCATTTTTTCTCTCACTATAAAGTATGAAACTTTTGGAATTTATGTTACAAATAAGTCGAAAAAATAGATACTTACTTATTTTATAAATAACATTTTGCATTTAAGAGTTAGATAGGGTATAATCACATATATAAAAAATCAGAATAGTTAAGATTATACTGACCAATGTGAATATAAAGGGGAGATTTCAAACAATGTTTTACACAAGCACAAGAAAACCAATAGAAAATATGACAGCTACCAAGGCGATTTTACAAGGGATATCTGAGGAGGGGGGATTATTTGTACCCACTACATTACCTAAAATGGACTTTTCTCTAGAAGAGTTAGTGACTTGGGACTATAAAGAATTGGCATATCGTGTGATTCGATTGTTTTTTGATGATATAAAAGAAGAAGATCTTAGAGCCTGTATTGAGCATGCTTATGATAGTAAGTTTGACTCAGAAAAGATTGCACCACTTGTATCCAGTAAAACTGCTCACTTCTTAGAGCTTTTTCATGGACCAACCATTGCTTTTAAAGATATGGCCCTTTCTATTTTGCCTTATTTTATGCTAACCAGTAAAAAGTATAATAAAGAAGAAAAAGATATTGTTATTTTAACAGCCACATCAGGCGATACAGGAAAAGCAGCCCTTGAAGGATTTGCCAATGTCGCAGGAACTAAAATTATTGTTTTCTTCCCACAAGAGGGTGTTAGCGATGTACAAAAGAGACAAATGCTTACACAAGAAGGGGATAATACACGGGTTATAGGTGTAAAAGGCAACTTTGATGATTGCCAAACCGGAGTAAAGGAAATTTTTGGAGATAATGCTTTTGCAGAGGAATTAAGTCAAAAAAATTATATATTCTCTTCTGCAAACTCTATTAATATTGGCCGTCTGGTACCACAAGTGGCCTATTACTTTTCAGCCTATGCCCAACTTGTGCAGGCAGGGAAGCTAAATGGTGGAAAGGCTATGAATGTGGTTGTACCAACAGGGAATTTCGGAAATATTTTAGCAGCTTACTATGCCAAACAAATGGGACTTCCTATTGGTAAACTTATTTGTGCTTCCAACAGTAATAAAGTCCTTTTTGACTTCCTTCAAACAGGGACTTATGATCGTAATAGGGAGTTTTTCTTAACGGCATCGCCATCTATGGATATTCTTATTTCTAGTAACCTAGAAAGGCTTCTTTACCATATTAGTGGTGAGAATACTGACCTTATAGGAGAAATGATGACAAGCCTTAGGGATAAAGGAAAGTATACGATTACTGGAAGTATGAAAGAAAAATTAGCTGATTTCTATGGGGGATATGCAGATGACAATACCACCAAGGCTTATATTAAAAGGGTATATGAGCATGAAGGCTATTTAATGGATACCCATACAGCTGTAGCCTATGCTACTTATGATCAGTATGTGAAAGAAACAGGAGATCAAACACCAAGTGTCATTGTATCTACAGCCAGTCCTTATAAATTTACAGGAAGTGTTATGACAGCTCTAGATAGTCAATATGAAAATAAAGATGACTTTACTTTATTAGAAGAGATGCATAAGCTCATTAAGGGGGATATGCCAAAGGCCATGGATCACATTGCTACTCGGCCTATTAGACACAATAGAGTTTGTGAAGTCAATGAAATGAAGGATAGTGTACGGGAATTTTTGGTATAATAATAGAGGTTTAATGCGTATAAAGGTATCTAAAGTTGATGTGGACTACAATATGTAAAAATAAGGAGTGGCAAAAATGCAGGAAGTAATGTATAATGAGTATGCTAAAGAGGCATTAGAGCAACTCCAAAAAGGAATTGGGGTATGGTGGGAGAGTGGGACCTTCACTACATGTGTAAAGTAGTAGGTAAACAGGCCATCATAAGTCAGAATGTGCTCCCTGAAATAGTAGAGAATCACTATGAAAATGGTGATTATCATGTACTTTACTATGGAGAAATAGTAGGTACATACTTTAAGTAAAAAGGAGAAAATACCAATGACATTATATGAAGAATGGAATAACTACGGAGAAGACGCCAAGGAGAGATCAGTAGAGGAGTATAAAAAGGTAGTAGAAAACTATCTTTCAAGAGAAAGAGATGTTTATGACTACTTGCTTTCACACCGAGAAGAAGTTGTAGAAGGTACCATTTCAGAGCTAGGTCAACGTTTTAATATGAATGACGTAGAATTCCTTGGTTTTGTAGATGGAATTAATTCAAGTCTTGTAGCAGGAGAATATCCATTAAACGACTTTACTGGTGAATCTGTTGTTAAATTAGATTATGATTTAGCAAAACTTTACTGGAATATGTTAGATGCTAAGGCAGAGTGGCTCTATGGATTACCACAATGGCAAACACTTTTAACAGATGAAGAAAGAGAGACTATTAAAAAAGACTACAACAAGACAAAAACTGTTGTGAAGGATAAAAAAATAGGACGTAATGAACCTTGTCCATGTGGAAGTGGAAAAAAATACAAACAATGCTGCGGAAAATAGCTGCTCCTATGAGCAGTTATTTTTTAAATAAAGAAAGGAAGTGTAAAGTAGGTGAATATTAAGTGGTCATACTATTTAATTGGACTTATTTACATATTAGTTATTGTACTTAAAGTAATTAATAACAATAAGTCTCAAATATTTAAAAGTCAGTATCCAGATGCCATTAAGATTTTAACACTGAAGAGAGATTTTTTTACCACAGTGAGTTTATGCTGTATTTTTGCTACTTTATTTATTAATGGAGCCGCTTTATGGGGGGGAAAACCTTTCAATAGCTCGAGTATTTTTATTACGCTATTGGTTTTAGGGTTTACCTATTTTAATAGTATAACCTATGTCTTATTTTCTGTAGAGCAAAATAAAGCCCTTCTATTTGGCTATGAATTAAAACCAGAAGAAATAGAAAAGTATAAGGTAAAGGAACACAAGCCTGTATGCTTTTATGAGATGACCTTCACTAAAGAGATTGATAGTTATAATTATATAAAACTATTAGCTTTTGGAGAACATAGTAATAAGCTTCAACTATTATGGAAAGATAATAAAAAGTAATAGAGTAAAACCTGATTTTCTTACAACGTATAGACTATAAATGCCTTTTAAAAGAGGGATAGTCTAGAAGTTAGTGGAGAAGTCAGGTTTTTTATTGTATAGTTATAACGAAAAAACAGATAAATGAATTGGAAATTATAATAAATGATACAAACTAACAAAAATAGACGTGTTATCTAATAGTCTATTCCTGTTTGATTTTAACAAAATAGTCATTGAAAATTTAAGCAATAGTAACAAAGCATATATAGGAATTATGTGTACTATAAAGATGATAAAATAATCCGAATACAAAATAAGACTTTATTTTTTATTATAAAGTGATAGAATATATAGAGAAATTTAGTTTACGATAATTCATAACTATAGTTATGAATTAGAAGGGGAAATGGACATGGAAGATATCATTAAAGAGATTATCAGAATTGATTCAGTTGCAGTAGATACTAGAGAAAAAAGCGAAGCTTCCTTGAAAGAAAGACAACTTCAATATGAAAATCAGATAAAAAATTACAAAATGAGTGTAATAGAGGCTGCCGAGAAGAAAGCGCAAGAGCAATATGAACTGATTGTCGAAATGGGTAATAAGGAATATACGTTAGAAGAAGAAAGGTCAAAAAAAGCCATACTTCTACTAGCCAACCGTTATTTGCAGATTGAAGCACAAGTATTGGATCAAGTTTTTAATGATTTATTTCCAGTGGAGGAATAGTATGAATCCTTTTGCAGCTTATTATGCCATTAATACAAAAATATATGCAAGGAGAAAGATATTACTTTCTCAAAAGGAATGGGAAAAGTTAGCTGAATCATCATCTGTTACTCAGGTGATTGAATCTTTGAAGAAAAGACCAGGGTATAAAGAAATTATTAATAGCTATAAGGCAGAAGAACTTCACCGTACAGATTTAGAAGTTATTCTAGATCGTTACCTTGTAAAAGAGATCGAGGGGATGTTGCACTATTTTTCCGGTAGTTATAAGGAATTTTTCAAGACAGTTCTTATGGAATATGAAATAAGTGATTTATTACTTCTTTTAAGGAGTATTTCTAGGAATGAAAGTATTGAAGAGATAGAGCGTTTATTTATTCATTCAGAGCGCTATGCATTAGCTAACTTTAATCATTTGGTAGGGTGTAAGAGTGTTACACAGTTTATTGATGCCCTTAAGGGAACTCTTTATTATGAAGTTCTAAAGACATTGACCCAAGAAGATGCTTTGAAAAGAGAGTTTCATATGGAAATGAAGCTTTATGTACTGCTCTATAAACAATTGATGGAGAAAGCCGCTAAGTTGACACCATCTGATCAAGAGATTGCTAATAAGCTAGTAGGTACAAAGGCCGATCTTATTAATATTCAGTGGATTTATCGGGCAATTAAATACTATGATGTTTCTTCGGAAGAAATTCTTGTGTATTGTTTGCCCGTAGGGAATAAAATCACTTATAAGAAGCGAAAAGAATTAGTATATGCTAAGAACCTACAAGAAATAAGGAGCTTGGCTACAAAGTATCTTTCTTATCCTATATTTGAGGAAGTAAGAGATACGTTTTTAGATAAAAGGATGAACAAATATATTTATAACTATGCCCTAAAGGTGGATGATAATAATCAAAGTATTTCTACATCTTTAGCATACCTCTATATTCTTTATATAGAGAAGGAAGATTTGATAGCTCTTACAGAAGGTATAAGGTATACTTTGCCAGAAAATGAACTAAAGGAGTATTTAGTTCATACAATTTAGCGAGCGGAGGAAGTTTGAGATGGCTATTGAGAAAATGATATTACTGAATCTAGTTGGAGCCCTAGAGGAAGAACATGCTATACTACAGCAACTGGTACTTTGCGAAAATGTACACTTAAATCTAGAACAAGGAGATCTGTCGGAAAATAACTTTTTAGTTCATGAATATGAAGCCATGATGCCAGGAGGAAAAAACCACAAGCCTGAGGATTATTCTCAATTAGCTAGTCAATATAATGAATTGGAAAATAGTATAGTAGAGATGAGCAAGGGACTCGATATTCCACTTCACATTGAGAAAGCCCATATTGGAGACTATTTATTGGACACAGCAAAGAGGGACTTGGAGGATTTAAAGGAAAAGGTTAGGCCAAGTATTCAGAATATTTGTAATAAAAGACAACGAATTAAAGAATTAGAGTTTTTTAGAGATAAAATAGGACATATAGAAAATAAGGGTATTGATTTTGACGCATTAGAGGGACTTCAGTATTTTGAATACGAAGTGGGGATGTTGTCTAGAGAAAACAAGAATCATATTAAGAAAAACTATGAAAATATTAGTGCGCTTCTTTTTCAAATAGGAGATATTGAGGCATCGAGGGAAGATATTTATATCGTGCTTTATTTAAAGCAATTCAAAGAAGAGACTACGAAAATTTTAAAATCTTTGAATTGGAATAAGATTACCATTCCAGAAGGACTAAGAGGGAATGCCTTCCAACTTATAGAGGGGGCTAATCAGGGGATTCAAAGCTTAGAAAACGAGATTGAAGCTTTAGAAAGTGCTATCTTTAAAAATAAAGAAGAAATTGTTCTTCGTTTAAATAGAATGTACTCTCGCATTAAGCTGGAGGAAAAGATTCTTCAGTTAAAGGAACAAATCATCCATGGTAATAGTGTTTTTGTACTTAATGCTTGGATTAAAAAGCGAGATAAAGAGAAAGTCGAAGAAAAAATTGCAGATATAACAGATAAGTATGTGATTCTATGTAAAACAGTAGAAGAGGTGGGCAAGAATAGTACACCACCGACACTACTTAATAACAACTGGTTCTTTAAACCATTTGAAATGGTGGTAAAACTTTATGGTCTTCCATCTTATAAAGAAATAGACCCTACTCCATTTTTAGCCATTACCTTCTGCTTGATGTTTGGAATCATGTTTGGGGATATAGGGCAAGGTCTCATCTATCTCTTAGCAGGTATTCTCTTATATAAGAAGAATGAAGTGGCGGGAGGAGTACTTACGAGACTAGGGGGAAGTTCCATTCTCTTTGGTTTTGTTTACGGAAGCGTCTTTGGCTTAGAAGAGGTTCCCATTATTGAAGAGATTGCCCTCGTTCAGGGAGGACCACTTAATACAGCCAATATTATGCCTATTTTAGGTACAGGTGTAGCTTTTGGTGTAGTCGTCCTTACTCTTTCTTATTTTTTTGGTATTATTAACTGCTTACGTAAAAAAGATATAGAAGGTGGTATTTTTAGTAAAAATGGTATTGTGGGATATTTATTCTTTATGGGACTTATCTTTACAGCTTTATGTATTATTAAAATTGTCCCTCTTTCTGTCCTTGTCCCTATAGGTGTTATGATTGGAGCCCTTATTATTATGATTTTCAAAGAGCCACTGAGTAACTTAATAGAAGGGAAGAGGCCCTTAATCCATGGTGATAAATCTTCTTATTATATAGAAAGTGGTTTTGAAGGTATTGAGACGATTTTATCAGCTTTAAGTAATGCCATTTCCTTCATTCGTGTGGGCGCTTTTGCACTGAATCATGCGGGACTCTTCCTAGCTTTTGCAGTGATGGCAGGTATGACGAATAATATTTTATTGAAAGTTTTTATTTTAATATTAGGTAATGTCTTGATTCTTACGCTAGAAGGACTGGTGGTATTTATTCAAGGACTTAGATTGCAGTATTATGAAATGTTCAGTAAGTATTTTAGTGGTGATGGTATTGCCTATTCACCTATTAAAATACAAGATTAAAAGAAATAAAAAGAAATTAGAAACTAGAAGGGTGGAGAATGTAAGATGAAACTTATAGTATTTATGGCTTTAATGATTGCAGGGGCAACTATTTTATATGGTATTAAGATGATGAAATCTGGTAAAAAAGGTAATTTAAAAACAGCAATGGTGACTTCATTATCTTTGTTTAGTTTAGCGCTACTTTCTTTTGTAGGATTAGGTATTGCCAGTCCTGTTATGGCAGCAGCAACCACATCTGCTGTTGCAGCTGGCTTGAGTTTAGGTGAAGGGTTTAAGTATATAGCAGCAGCTCTTAGTACAGGACTTGCTACTATTGGAACAGGTATGGCTGTTGGTTCAGTGGGTTCATCAGCTATTGGTGCTGTATCAGAAGATCCAACTATTCTTGGTAAAACCCTTATTTTTGTAGGTATGGCAGAAGGTATTGCTATTTATGGTATGATTATTTCTATCTTAATCTTATTTGTCTAATATATTATCTATAGAAAAGAGAAGGATTATGAAATCATTTTTAATAAGTGATAATAGGGACACGTGGGTTGGTATGCGACTTGCGGGGATACAAGGTGTTATTGTACATGATAAAAATGAAGTATTAGAAAGCATGAAGATAGCTATGGTTGATCCTGAAATAGGTATTATCATCCTTACTGAAAAGATAGTAGATGTTGCAAGAGATGAAATAATGGAATACAAACTTAAAAATAAAAAGCCGCTAATTATTGAAATACCAGATAGGCATGGTACACATAGAGGAACGGATGTCATTACAAACTACATCCGAGAATCTATAGGCGTTCGTATATGAGGTGAAAGCAGATGGTAACTATTGAACAAAAACTAACACTTTTTTCTAAGCTTTTACAACAGGATATAAAACAAGAACTAGATGATAAAGCAGTTGCGCTTGAAGAAGAATACAGAAGTAAAGTAGAAAAGAGTAAATTAAAGGCGGATAGACAAGCAGAAGAAATAATTGCTCAAGCCATTAAAAAAGGCGAAGCCAAGAAGGTAGAATTAATCAGCAAAGGGAAGATGGCTACAAAGAGAGAGAATATGCTGGCAAAGGAAAAGTATATCTGTACTTTTATGGACCATTTAAAGGAGAGAATTATAGCCTTTACTCAAACGGAGAACTACTGCAGATATCTTGACCGATGCCTTGTGCAATGTGAAAGCTTAAAAGACTATACAAATCCTTTGATGATTTATACAACAGCCTATGATAAGGAATACCACCAAGACTATATAATGAAAAAATTAGAGGCCATTGGTGTAAATAAGAATAAGCTGAAATTTGAAGTATCTGAAAAGGCCATTTTAGGTGGTTTTATTATTGATGACCCACAGCTCAATATGCGTATGGACTTTAGTATAAGTGGTTTGTTAGAAGATAATAAAAACCAGATTATTGAAACCATCTTTAAGGCTATAGGAGAGGCTGGTGGACCAGTTGAATAATCAGTTAGGTAATGTTGAGCTTATAAATGGTCCTGTTGTTAAAGGAAGTAATATGTCTTCCTTTAAAGTAAATGAGATGGTAACAGTTGGTGAGCGACAACTTATAGGTGAGGTGGTTTCCTTACAGGATGACCTAGCCACTATACAAGTATATGAAGAAACAGAAGGGCTAAAGGCAGGAGAAAAAATTTACCCTACTGGAAATCCCCTTTCCCTTAATCTAGGGCCGGGTATGCTAGGGAATATGTTTGATGGTATTCAAAGACCTCTTAAAAAGATAGAAGAGATTTCTAAAATCTTTATTCCAGAAGGGATAGGTTTATTGTCTATTGATGAAGATAAAGAGTGGGAGACAACGGTAATTGTTCAAGTAGGAGATATACTTACTCAAGGTCAAGTTTATGCTACTGTACAAGAAACTCAAAGTATCCTTCATAAGGTGATGGTACCACCAGGAGTAGGTGGCGAAGTTATTTCTGTGATGCCCAATGGAACCTACACAGTAAAAGATACAGTGGTTGTATTAAGGGATGTCATGGGAAAGGAAACAGCTTTAACACTGATGCAAAAGTGGCCAGTACGTAGACCAAGGCCGATTGCAAAGCGTATTCCCATTTACAAGCCTCTTATCACAGGGCAAAGGGTTATTGATACCTTTTTTCCAGTGGCAAAGGGAGGGACTGTAGGTCTTCCAGGAGGGTTTGGAACAGGAAAGACAGTAACACAACATCAATTAGCTAAATGGAGCGATGCAGATATTATTGTTTATATTGGTTGTGGTGAACGTGGAAATGAGATGACCAACGTGTTAGAGGAGTTTCCAGCACTTATTGACCCACGTACCAACAGGCCTTTAATGGAGAGAACTATTCTTATAGCCAATACCTCTAATATGCCTGTAGCTGCCCGTGAAGCCAGTATTTATACAGGTATTACCATGGCTGAGTATTTTAGAGATATGGGCTATGACGTGGCCATTATGGCAGACTCTACATCAAGATGGGCTGAAGCTTTACGGGAGATATCAGGACGTCTGGAAGAAATGCCTGCAGAAGAAGGTTACCCTGCGTACTTACCTTCTCGGTTAGCCCAATTCTATGAAAGAGCAGGTTGTGTAAAGACACTTGATGGAGAAGAAGCTTCTGTTACAATTATTGGGGCTGTTTCCCCTGCAGGAGGAGACTTTTCAGAGCCAGTTACAGAAAATACGAAACGTTTTGTGAGTGCTTTCTTAGCACTGGATAAGAAGTTAGCTTATGCAAGACATTATCCTGCTATTAACTATCTCACTAGCTACAGCGCCTATGTCACCATGTTAAGTGATTGGTATAAGCAAAATGTAGCCTTGGATATGATGGATTTACGTGGCAAGATGGTAAGACTTTTACAAGAAGAAGAGAAATTAAATGAAATTGTACAATTAGTTGGTGAAGATGTTTTGCCCAATGATCAAGCACTTGTTCTGGAAACAGCGCGTGTCATTAAAAAGAGCTTTTTACAACAGAATGCCCTTCATAAAGAAGATACTTATGTCAGTTTAGAAAAGCAATATAAGATGTTACAAGTCATTGATGCACTTTATGAAAATGCCCTCCTTTGTGTCAAAATGGGAATACCTCTATCCACCATCCGTAAGGAAAGTGTTTTTGAGGATGTCATTAAAATGAAATATGATGTACCTAATGACCACATTGAACTTTTAGATGAGTTGGTAGAAAAGATTGTTTCTGTTTATGAAGAGCTAAGGCAAAAATATCAATAAATCTAAGGAAAGGTAATAATATGAGAAAAGAATACTTAAAGTTAGAAAAAGTAGAAGGACCCCTCATTGTCCTTTCCAATATAGAAGATGTAGCCTATGATGAAATGGTTCATATTAAACTGGACAATGGGGAAGTAAGACAAGGTAAAGTCATTAAGATAGATGGTAAAAATGTGGTGGTACAAGTATTTGAAGGGACAGCAGGCATTTCTACCCATAATGCTTCCGTTAAGTTTACGGGAGAACCTCTTAAACTGCCACTCACAAAAGAGGTATTAGGTAGAACCTTTAATGGAGTAGGAGAGCCAATAGATGGTGCTTACCAGATTATTTCACAAGATAAATACAATGTAAATGGACGACCAATTAATCCAGTAGCCCGTAAATACCCACGTAACTTTATTCAAACAGGTATTTCTAGCATTGATGCGCTTATGACGCTTATTCGTGGACAAAAGCTACCCATTTTTTCCGGGAATGGTATTGCCCATAATGAATTAGCTGTACAAATTGTTAAGCAAGCTAAGATTGAAGGCGCTAATAGTGATAACTTTGCCGTTGTATTTGGTGCTATGGGTGTGCGACATGATGATGCCAGCTATTTTATGCAAAGTTTTGAGGCAGCCGGCGTTCTAGACCACGTTGTTATGTACCTGAACTTAGCAGATGACCCCATTACGGAGAGGATTTCTACGCCACGATGTGCCTTGACAACGGCAGAGTATTTAGCCTTTGAACAGGATATGCATGTTCTAGTTATTTTAACAGATATGACAAGTTACAGTGAGGCCCTCCGTGAAATTTCTTCTACCCGTGGGGAAGTACCTTCTCGTAAGGGTTATCCAGGTTATTTATATAGCGACTTATCCACGATTTATGAGCGAGCAGGAATGATTGAGGGGAAAGAAGGCTCCATTACCCTGATTCCTATTTTGACCATGCCAAATGATGATATTACCCATCCTATTCCTGACTTAACAGGGTTCATCACAGAAGGCCAAATTGTTTTAAATCGTGAATTTAACCAAAAAGGCATTTATCCACCCCTCTCTATTCTACCTTCCCTTTCCCGTTTGATGAAAGACGGAATTGGAGCAGATTATACAAGAGAAGACCATGCCGAGCTTTCTAACCAGATTTTTTCTTCTTATTCCAAGGTGCAAGATGTGCGTTCGTTAGCTCAAATTATTGGTGAAGATGATTTAGCAGAAGTAGATAAGCTTTACTTAAAATTTGGACGTATTTTTGAAGAGAAATTTGTGTCACAAGGTCCTTCAGAAAACCGAAGTATTATAGAAACATTAGATTTAGGTTGGAGGATTCTTTCTATTTTACCGAAGTCTGAATTAGATCGATTAAAACCAGAATTTATTGAGAAGTATTATAAAGGCAAAAAGGAGTAATTGTTATGGCTGAACTTGTTGCACCTACCAAATCCAATCTCATAAAAGCTAAAGCCTCCTTGGAGCTATCTAAGAAAGGCTTTGAGCTACTGGATAAAAAGAGGAACGTTTTAATTAAAGAAATGATGGAATTGGTCGAAAAGGCAAAAAATGTTCAATCCAACATTTATACCGTTATAACAGAAGCTTATGGAGCTCTGCAAAATGTCAATGTAACCATGGGAATCAAGAATGTAGAGGGGATTGCCCACAGCATTCCTTTAGATGAGGAATTTCATGTGCTACTAAAAAGTGTAATGGGGGTGGATATTCCCACTATAAAGTACGATGTAGCAGAGGTTATTCCCACTTATGGCTTTCATAATACCAGTCCAGCCCTTGATGAAGCAGCTAAAAAGTTCCGAGATGTACGTTATATGATGTATGATTTAGCGGAAATTGATAATTCCATTTTTAAGTTGGCAAAAGAAATTCAAAAAACACAAAAGAGGACAAACGCCCTTCAACATATTCAAATTCCAAAGTATAAGGAACAGGTTAAATATATTCAAGAAGTATTGGAAGAAAAAGAACGTGAAGATTTTTTCCGCTTAAAGCGTATTAAAGGACGTTCCCAGTAAAAACAAGTTATCAAGATTCAAAAGGAGTCTTGATAACTTTACTATTTTTACAGTAATTTACAATTGTTGTACATAATATCCCCTTGCAAAAATGCATAAAGGTGATATAATAAAGTTACAAGTTCAACCTGAAGTGTACGACAACCTGCTATTTTGAACCTACAACATAAGATCGGGAGACTGATTTCTCAGCTGGTGATGTCAGGCCACATCATAATTCCCTTTGGGCAGTGGAAGACAAAGCTTTCTGGAAGGTCACCCACCTAGCGGTGGCTAGGGCGTCAAAATTGTGGGACCGGCATTTTGGGATATTATTGAAAACAGTAAAAGCATTAGCTCTTATGAGCTAGTGCTTTTTTAGTATAAAAGTTAATAGAAGTGTAATCAAAATTTATAAGATGGAGGTCTAGCATGTTTTATCGTATAAAGCAGTTTTTACTGGCGTGTTTTTCAAGGATGAGAATAGAAGATGAGATTTTTGTACAGGACTATCTCAACTATGAGGAACTAGTACTTTTTAATCAGCTTAAGACCTATGAAAAAAAACATGCCCTTTATGTGGCAAAAGGCCTGGCAACTTCTTTCCCCCAAGAAGAAAGAGAAGCTATCCGCCTAGGACTTTTACATGATATTGGAAAGATCGAAGAACCACTTTCTGTTGTTGAAAAAAGTATGATGGTACTTTTACATGGATTTACCAAGGGAAAAATTAAAAACTGGAAGCGCTTAAGAATGGTTAGAGGGTATTATGAGCATCCTCAGAGAGGTTATGAAAGATTAAAAAGAATAGGAAATTACCCAGAAACTTTTTTAAACTGTGTAAGGGATCATCATGAATTACAGGTAGAGAGTGAGTGGTTGATACGCCTTAAGGAATGGGATGATAAAGCCTAGTATTTTATTTTATCTTATCTTACCTTTTACAAAGTGCTTGTTCTTCAAAAGAGGAAAAGGGCATAGATATATAAGGGAGAACCTTCCTAAAAAGGAGGAATAAGATGAATTATAAATATAAAAGGAAGAGCTATAGGCGTTATAAAGCATACAGGCCCTATGGAAGAAAAAAATCCTGGGGCACTTTTTGGTTAATCCTACTTTTGTTTGGGACAGGATATATACTTTTTGGCAAAGAGCGAGTGCCTCTTGAGAAAGTGGTTTCAGTAGCAAAGCCTGTGGAAGAAGCTAGGATTAAACAAGAAGTAGGAAGTAAGAACTACGAGGTACCTTGTACCCAGGCTAATATAGCTAAAGTCCTGGTACACACCCTTTCAAAGCAGCAACCCATTTCTCTGGGTATGGAGGAAGGGATCTGGTATAACAAGTATTATGAAGCCCTAGAGAAATACTGGGGCTTTACCTACTTAAAGAAAGAAAATGCAGCCCAAGGTATTACTTATCTACAAGTAGCAGAGCTTTTTAATGAAATATTAGGTGAAGGTTATGATGTAGGTGTAAGTGCCAGTGAAAAAAATTTAAAGCGAATGATTAGTCTAAATGAATTTATTACCAGCTATACAAAAGCCTTAGAGCATACAGGGCAAGGCATTACTTTAGAAGAGAAGGAGCTTGTACTTATTGCCACTCCAGCAACTTGTGAGAACTTAAAAGCATGGAAAGTTATGACAAATCAGGGGGAGTTCGGTTTTGAAGGTTTAATATTAGAATCTCTTTGTGGGCAAACCGTAAGGGCCTTAGTTAAAAATAATGAAATATTAGCCGTGACACATATTTTAAAAGCAGAAAGTACCATAAAAGAATGCTATATCTTAAAGGTGAATCAAAAAACGGCTGATGTTCAGATTGGAGATGTTCAGTTAACCTATTCTAATAAAGTATTGATGACAAAGGATGAGGGGACTATTGGAAGTATTACCTTAAAAGACGGCAGTATTATAGGTTTTGAAGTGCAAAATGAAAAGGCTACGGATAAGCTTTTAAGGGTGACAAAAGACTATATTGAGCTAGAAAAAGGTGGACGTTATAGCTATGATTATGTGATGGTTTATGACCAGACTAAAGAAGGAAGTAGTACCTCACTTGAAAGTTTGCCTTGTGGTGTGGAAGTAGAGTATACCATAAAAGATAATAACATGACCAGTATACAGGTGGTGAAATGGCCTGATCAAGAAAAAATACGGGTGCTTCTTAGTCAAGGGAAAGAGGGACAATATACCTCTGAAGATATCCAGTTAACCAGTACGGAGGACTATGAATTACACTATGCAGGCAAGGTGTTAACTTTTCCAAAAAATAATACATGGAATGCCAAGAATTTTAAATGGGAAGGTAATAACACAAAGGTTTGTTTTGTACCCACAACCTCTTCTAATTTACAAGTTCTCTCTATGACCAAGGGAGAGGTACATCCTGCTTATAAAGGTAGCTTAGAGGTTGTAAAAGAGGGAAATAATTTCTATCTTATTAATGAAGTGGCTTTAGAAGACTATGTAGCAGGTGTTATTCCCAGTGAGATGCCAGCTAGTTATGGGGAGGAAGCCGCTAAGGTGCAAGCTATTGCCGCCAGGACCTATGCCTTATCAGCTCAATTGACTAATAAATATGTAGCCTATGGTGCCCAGATTGATGACACAGTAGCTTCACAAGTTTATCTGCAAGTAGTACCTACAGAAATGGCCTATGAGGCTGCTCAAGCCACTAAGGGGCAGCTACTCTACTTCAATGGGAGCTTGATTAGTAGTAAGTTTTTTGCTACCTCAGCAGGTTACACTGCTAATTTTGGAGAAGTATGGGCCAATGGAGAGACCTTCCCTACCAATACACCTCTTTATTTAGTTTCTAGGCAGCAGTATGTAGGAGAAAAATTAGTGAGTGATATGGGTGATGAGAAGGAGGCTTACAAATTCTTTACCCTCAAGCCTTCACAAGTTGCAGCTTTTGATAAAGACTCGCCTTGGTTTAGATGGCAAGTTAGCTTAGATAGTGAGGAACTAGAAAAACTACTAAATCCCGCTATCAATAAATTAACAAAGAATTACCCAAGCCTGGTAAAGGTGCTTAACCCAGATCAAGAGTGGGTAAGTGGGGACTTAGACACCTTAGGTGATATTACAGATTTACAAGTCAAGAAAAGAGGCCAGGGAGGAAATATAATGGAATTGGTAGTTGTAGGGGAAAAAGCAGTTATAAAAGTTTCAACAGAATACCTTATCCGGAGCCTCTTTTCTACCAATGAAGAGCAAAGTCTCAATGTAACTCGAGCAGATACAACGGAGATAAAAGGGATGGCTTTACTGCCTAGTGCCTTCTTTAGTTTAGATATCACTTATGATAAAGAGAATGCACTCAGCAAAGTAACACTTTATGGAGGCGGCTATGGCCACGGCGTAGGTATGAGCCAAGATGGGGTGAAAGGTATGGCTAAAAAGGGCTATACATATCGCGAAATTTTAAAACATTATTATCCTCAAGTAGAGATTAAATAAGTTTGGAGGATAGCTGTTAGGCAATTCAATAAGTATGAGTCATTTTTAAAAAGGCATGTTGCTAGTAGGTAGCAACATGCCTTTTTGTGAATTTGTCAAATTTGGTAATAATATGTAGATAAAATTAACAACATATGATAAAATAGGGATAAATTAGGCGAAATAGAATATATAGTAAGGAGAGAATACAAAGATGAATTTAGAAAGAGAAAAGTGTATTGCAAAAAATAGGCTGACATTAGAAATCACTCTAATCTGCATGATTTGTATGGTGCTAAAAATGGTAGGCATAGGAACGGGGGGTGGAATGTTAGCAAAAAACATAGTCCCAAGCCTAGTAACTGTTGCCATTCTAGTTATTATAGTTATAAGTTATCTTAAGCTTAGAGAGAAGGAACTATTTATTAAAATTGATTTGATCAGTTACTTGTTGGTTTATATAATAGTAGTATTAACCCAATATGCAACGCATACCTATATTTATATCCTGCCTGCTATTTTCTTAACGATTATGTATATGAATAAGCGTTATATTATAGGGGGGAACCTAGGGATCATAATCGTTAATACTATCGACTGCATACGTGTTTGGCTAGCTGGTGATGTGTCCTCTTTAGTTTTGGAAGAAATGATTATTCGTATGACTATGTTAAGTGTTTCTATGTATGCTTCGATTAAAATTTCTTATCTTCTTGCCCTTTTCAGTAAGAAGGAACTTAGCTTAATAGAAGAAAAAGCACTTGAGCAAAAGAAGCTTACTACACAAAATGCAAGACTAGCTAGAGAAATTACAGTTTACTTTGAGAAATGCAAGAAACAAGTTGCAGAGTTAGTTGAAGGCATAAAGGTGAGCAGTGATGCGGTAGAAGAGATTGCTTCCAGTTGTGAAGCTACTGCTGAAGCGATTCAGAAACAAAATGAAATGACTTATGCGATTGATCGTCATGTAAAGGATACAGACAAAGAGCTTAAGGACGTTTTAGTAAGCTCAGATAATAGTAAAGAAATGATCCAAAAAGGTATTGAGTTAATAGATGCCTTAAAAGAAAAAACAGTAGCTGTAAAGGAGACAAGTGATGTAGCCAAGGGTTCTGTTTATAAGTTAGTAGATCAAATTAATAAAGTAGAGGATATCACAGAAACGATTTTAAATATCTCTTCACAAACCAATTTGCTGGCATTAAATGCTTCAATCGAAGCAGCACGAGCAGGAGAATATGGTACAGGTTTTGCAGTGGTTGCTGAGGAAATTCGTAAGCTTTCTGATGAGACAAAAGAGGCCACAGGTGAAATTTCAACTATTATTGCCCATCTTATACAAAATGCAGAAGTAGCTAATGAAAATATGGAAGAGTCTGCCCTTTGTGTAGAAAGTCAAAAGGAACTAATGGATGTAACAGGTGAGAAATTTGTGAGCATTGGAATAGAAATGGACCAATTACATATTGCTATAGAAAATATGGGTCAAAATGTACGTCAGATTGTTCTCTCTACAGAAGAGATTGCAAATAATATTTCGCAGCTCTCTGCGACAACAGAGCAGGTTGCAGCTTCGTCTCAAAATGGTATGGAGTATGGACAAAGAGCCAATAGTGTGGTTAAGGAAGTAGAAGAAAGTTTAAATAAGATTTATCATGTAGCCGAAGAATTAGAACAAACCGAATAGATAGATAAAAAAAGGGATAATCTCACCTATGCATGTATTTTTGCATATCTATTTTAGTGAGATTGTCCCTCTTTTTATGGTGTGCTGGTTGGTACTTACTAGGGAGAGAAAAGAAATCAGTGAATAGAGAAGGAATTAATAAGTGTTTAATAATCCTGTTTTTTGACAAAAAATGCAAATATATTATGCTATGCTCTTGTTAGATTATTTTTTAATAAAGTAGGAGGGATAAAATGCAGATTAAAAAGGGCATTGGCAAATGGAGTCTCTTTGCATTAGGATGGAGTTGTGTTTTAAGTTTTGGAGGGAGTGCCTTTGGGGCTCAAATAGAAAATGGGAAAATTGATACCAGTAAAAAAGTGGAAATTAGCTGGTATTTTGCAGGAAATGGTGAAGAGGAAGATACGGAAAAGGTTGAGGCTGCAATCAATAACTATATTGAGAAGTATACAGACCTAAATTGTACCCTTAAGCTAAATTGCATGGATTGGGTAAACTATTATGGAAAAATGCCAGCAAAGATAGCTAGTGGAGAGAGCTTTGATATTTGTTTTACATCTTCTTGGATCAATGATTATTATAGCCACTATACTGCATTTTGGAACCTTGATGAGGCATTACCTCTTTATGCTCCCAAGACAAAAGCAATGCTAGGGGAGGATTTTTTAAACGGCGCTAAAATTAATGGAAAGCTTTATGCCATTCCTAATAATGGGAAAAAGGGGGAACAGTATGGCTTAATTGTTAGAGAAGACATAGTGAAAAAGTATAAGATGGATTTATCTAAGGTGAGAACACTTGAAGATATGAGGCCTTTCTTTACAACAATAAAGAAGCAAGAACCTGATATAGCCCCACTTCTAGGTAACTCGTCAGAATCAGGTTTGACACTATTACCCTATCAAAGTATATTACCATACGAGTATTTACCTGGTGCAGTAAAAAGGGATTCATTAGATTATAAAGTTATCAATCAATATACATCAGAGGAAATGATAGCATATTATCGCCTAATGCGTAAATATTATTTAGAGGGTTTGGTAAAAGAGAGAAGTCCATTTTATACTTGGGATTATTCTTGGGATTATGAGGATGAGTATATGGAAGGGAAATTTTTTGCAGCAGTGGAGACACTAGACCCAGAGAGGTTGCAAGTACTAGAACGAATTTATGGCTACAAGTATATAAGTGTTCCTCTTACGAAGCCTTATATGCAAACAGAAAATTCTACAAGTAGTATGCATGCTATTTCAAAAACTTCAAAATATCCTGAACGCGCTCTTATGTTATTGGAGCAGGTAAATATAGATCCTCAGCTCAATAATCTTATCAATTTTGGAATAGAAGGTCTCCATTATGAAATTGTAGGAAAAAATGGGACTATAAAAATCATAAGAGGCACAGAAAATGAAGAGGCATATAATCCAGGCATAGGCTGGGTTTTTCCTAATAGGTTATTGAATCATTTATATGTATTTGAAGACCTAAATATTTGGAAAAAAGTGCAGGCCTTTAATAATCAGATGATCCCATCTAGGCTTTTAGGCTTTAACTTTGATTCTTCTCCAGTAGCTGATGAGGTGGAAGCATGTAAGCATGTATTTAATAATTATGGCCCACGACTAGAAGCAGGCGTAATTGACCCCGACATATATGTTCCTATCATGCAAAAAGAATTCAAAGAGGCTGGTGTAGAGAAAATTATAGCAGAAATGCAGAGGCAATTAGATGAATGGAGGAGCATAGTAAAATAAAATTCATTATGTAGCCGAAGAGCTAGGCCAAACGGAATAATATATTATGCTATGCTCTTGTTAGATTATTTTTTAATAAAGTAGGAGGGATAAAATGCAGATTAAAAATGGGATTCGCAAATGGAGTCTATTTGCATTAGGCTTGAGTTGTGTTTTGAGTTTTGGAGGGAGTGCCTTTGGGGCTCAAACAGAA
>JAEYNQ010000110.1 GCA_023412455.1 Bacillota bacterium | reverse complement strand
CTTATTTAGTAGACCACCACTCTCTTTTAAGCTACAAAGAGTATCCCTTACTAAGCACAAAAAGTCTTCTCCAAGTATTCTTTTATTTAAGAACACGATCTTCTTATTATTGGTAACCTTATAGCTATCTTTTTATGCTACCACCATCTCCCATAAGGCCCCAGCTATAACACCTGTTTCCCTCACCCACATCATGAAAAGCATTTCATTTGTCCTCCTCATTCTCACCTCACTAAGTCCATTTCTGAACTTAGTTTTACCGGCCTCAATTAATGTATACATTCCTTAATCTTATCTCTTTATCCAATACCTATTCACAAAAACGAAAACCCATCCAACTTAGGTCCACTTACCTACTAAGGGACAGTTCACTTGCTATTCTTACTTCTTAGGGATAGTTCACTACTATTTTTAAAATCCTTCCACCTTCGGTGCTTAGGAATGTTTAGTTGCCAAGGACAGTTGCTTAGGGACAGTTCATTCTTTCTTTTGCTTAGGGACAGTTCATTCTTCTTTGAAACTACTTTAATATTTTACTCAAACTTTTAAGAAACCTTAATGAATAATTCATTACTTGCATTCCTAGATAAACTTAAAAATTACAGAAACGAAGGGACAGTTCATTTTCATTTTAAATTTTAGTGATAGAGTACGCTTATATACTAGTCCTTCAAGCTTACAACATTCACCTTTGTGTCGTAAAAAAAGGGGCTCATAGGCCATTATCTTGCCTACGAAACCCTTGACTTTTTTTATTTTAAACTTACTGCCCTAACCTTATAGCATTGGTAGAATGCTTCTGAAACAATGTCTTTGTATCTTCCATTATCGTTGATCCATGTACGTGCTTCATTAACAAGACATGCTTTTTCAAAGATATCCTTAGCCATTTCTTTTCTCGTTTCTGCCACCATTTCTTTAAGCGTATTATAGTGTACAATGACATTGAGCTTACACTCTTTCGTTGCTCTATGTACGAAACGTTCTTCGTATTCTTCTTTTATAGTATCTAGCAATTCATTAAACACTTGAGTATCATTGTATTTTGATATAAAATTATCCCTTAGTACAGTAGCTATTTTTATGTCGTTTTCTCTTCCAGTCATTTCTAGCGCTCCTTTATGCAAAATAGAAGTATTACTTTCTTATTCTACCCTAAATTAATAAATTTGTGTAGGTAAATAATTTACAGTAAGGAAACACTATACTTTTTCTATTTTTTCTATTATCATAAAAAAGATGTATGTTACCATTTATTAAGGAGAAAGAAGATGAGTATACTAAATGTAAAAAATGTCACTCATGGCTTTGGCGCTCGTGGCATTTTAGAAGATGTCTCTTTCAGGCTCCTAAAAGGAGAACACGTGGCCTTAGTCGGTGCCAATGGAGAGGGAAAATCCACTTTTTTAAATATTATTACAGGAAAATTAATGCCTGACGAAGGATCAATTGAATGGTCTAACCGAGTAACTGTTGGTTACCTTGATCAACATTCTGTTTTACAACCTGGTAGCACCATACGAGAAAATTTAAGACTCGCCTTTAATCATCTTTTTGAGTTAGAAACAGAAATGCTAGTTATCTATGAAAATATGGGAGATGCAGACGATAATCAAATAGCTAAGCTAATGGAAGATGCTGCAGAAATTCAAAACATGCTGGATACAAGTGGGTTTTACTCACTTGATGCAAAAATTGAGGAAGTTGCTCAAGGTCTAGGACTAGGAGATATTGGACTTGACCGAAAAGTAGATGAGCTCAGTGGTGGTCAACGAACAAAAGTCCTTTTAACAAAGCTTCTGTTAGAAAATCCTACTATTCTTATATTAGACGAGCCTACTAACTATTTAGATGAAAATCATATAGAATGGCTTACCCGTTATTTACAAAACTATGAGAATGCCTTCATTTTAGTTTCTCATGATATTCCATTTATTAATGCAGTGTGCAACCTTATTTATCATGTGGAAAATTGTGAACTTACACGCTACGTAGGAAACTATGATGATTTCCAACGCCTCTATGAGCTCAAAAAGCGTCAATTAGAACAAGCTTATGAACGTCAACAAAAAGAAATTGATAAACTTGAAGATTTCATTGCACGCAATAAGGCTCGTGTAGCTACTACAGGCATGGCCAAAAGCCGTCAAAAACAACTGGATAAGATGGACATTATTGAAAAGATACAGGAAAAGCCTAAACCTATCTTTAACTTCAAGTCTTATAAAGCTCCTAGTCGCTTCTTAATTGAGGCAGATGATTTAGTTATTGGTTATGATTCTCCTCTTACAAGTCCACTTACCTTTAAGCTAGAACGTGGTCAAAAAGTAGCTATTTGTGGTGTCAACGGATTAGGAAAATCTACTCTACTTAAAACTTTACTTGGCCTTATTGATCCTATTTCTGGTAAAGTAGAGTTTGGTGAAAATGTAAAATATGGCTATTTTGAACAAGAAGATAGTCGTACTAATACCCGTACAGCTTTAGAAGAAATCTGGGATTTGTATCCTTCTATGACAAATCATGAGGTGCGTACAGCACTTGCTAAATGTGGCCTTACAACGGATCATATTACAAGTCCTATGAAAGTCCTTTCTGGTGGAGAAAATGCAAAAGTACGCCTTTGCAAATTACTCATGGAAGAGCTTAACTTACTCATCCTTGATGAGCCTACCAACCATTTAGATCCTGAAGCTAAAGATGAGCTTGAAAAAGCCATTCGTGAGTTCAAAGGAACCGTTCTTTTAGTTTGTCATGAACCATACTTTTATCAAAGCTTTATAACAGATGTTTGGAATGTAGAAGATTGGACAACCAAAATTATTTAATATTAGAGGAGAAAATAGCCACTTACTTGCTATTTCTCCTTTTTTTCCTTCCCTTCCTTTACTCTTATTCTCTCTCCCTACCAAAAACTCAAAAAAATCAAATACACAAGGGACAGTTCACATTTATAGGCTTAAGGAACCTTTCATTCATAGGCTTTATGTGAGGTAAGTGAATCTTTCACGCTTATACATTTTGCCTCCTTACACTTAAATTCATTTCCAAGTTATATAATTCTTTATATTATTACTCTCTCTTTATTACTCTCTCTTTATGAGTATTTAATCTCTAAGTCCCCCATTTTAATCTACTTCCTAATTGTGGGCATACTAAATAAACCTGTTCATTTATTATGCCTTTCTGTATTGTAAAATTAGATCAGGAGTGTGTTTAATAATTCTCTTTGATTATGCATATATTCTATTCCCCTGTCTATTAATCTAGAAATAGAAGATTGCGAAATATTTCCCAATATCAGAGCAATTACTTTTTGAGAAATATCGCAAAAACAACTCATTAAGTAACAGCATACACATCTAAATTCCATATATTCTTTCCTTCTCTTATTATAGATATCATTAAAAGTCATGTGATAATGGCAAGCTACTGTATTTATTATGTCCTTAGGCGTTGTATCTCTGATAATAATATGCCACTCACTTCTATACTCATTCTCCTCTGGCTTAAATTCCATTACACATGCAATTTCTCCCTCTACTGTATATTTTATACAGCTTTCTACATAATTTAATAGATTAGACTTGATTGTAAAGTCTATTAAACGGCTTAAAAATGACTTATCTATAATTCCAAAGCGATTGGTTCCATACATATAGTCATATAAACTAGAATAGGTATATTCTTGAATATTTTTATTATAGAATTTTAAATCTTTGGGGTTTCCATGAATATAGACGGATGCATTAATAAAATATGTGTCTGAATCAATAATCTCACTCTTGAATCTTCCTTGAAATACAGGTCCTATTCTATTATATTTTTCATTATAGTAGGTAGCATATTGCATATTTATATAGTGCATAATCTTTGATAAATCAGCACCCATTGGATCCAAAATAAAATGAGCGTGATTATCCATCAAGCAGAACACATAGATCTTAAAATAATATTTTTTCTGAGCATAGGTTATAAAACTAATATATTTCTCTTTGTCCTCTTCTTCCTTGTATAAAAGTACCTCTGAAATACTTCTAACCATAATATGATACATTGCATCTACTTGTTTTACTCTTGCAGCTCTTGGCATATTCATCCTCCTAAGTTCTATATTTTTAAAAGTATGAACATGCTTTTCATATTTTAAACGTTAAAATTTAGATACTATGCAAAATATATGAACTGTCTCTTGTCTAAATTCATGAACTGTCCCCTAAATCTCTCCGACTCCTGGAAGTATGTGAACTGTCCCTAAAATCCCTAAAGTTAGTGGAAGTTTTGTAAAAGCCAGCTGATAGACTGGCTCTTTAAGAGATTGCAAATTGGCTATTATAGAGGTTGGCGTAAAAATCACCTTTTTGTAAAAGTTCTTTATGAGTTCCTTGTTCAACAATATCTCCGTCTTTCATAACAAGAATTAAATCTGCATCCTTAATAGTAGACAAACGATGGGCAATAACAAAGCTTGTTCTACCCTTCATCAGCGTTTCCATGGCTTTTTGAATCAGTACTTCCGTACGTGTATCTACTGAACTGGTGGCTTCATCTAAAATAAGAATTTTGGGGTCAGCTAAAATAGCGCGTGCAATAGTTAATAGTTGCCTTTGTCCCTGTGAAACATTATCTGCTTCTTCATTAAGCTCCATGTGGTAGCCTTCTGGCAAAGTACGTATAAAGCTATCTACATGGGCAGCTTTAGCTGCTCTAATGACTTCTTCATCTGTTGCTCCAGACTTGCCATAGCGAATATTTTCCATTATAGTTCCATTATAAAGCCAGGTATCTTGAAGTACTATTCCAAATAAATCTCTTAAGTCTTTACGGGTAAAATCACAAATATTATATCCATCAATCCGGATCTTTCCTTTATTCAATTCATAAAAGCGCATTAATAATTTAACAATAGTAGTTTTTCCTGCTCCTGTAGGCCCTACAATAGCCACTTTTTTACCTTGTTGTATATCTGCTGAAAAATTTTCAATAATTAACTTATCCTGACTATACCCAAAGCTTACATCTTCAAAGCTGACATGTCCCTCTATCTTTTCTATTCCTATAGGACTTTTTGTCCCTTCTTTTTCCTCTTCTTCCGCTAGAAACTCAAAAACACGTTCTGCTGCAGCTGCTGTAGACTGAAAGACATTGGAAATATTGGCTAATTGGGAAATAGGTTGAGTAAAGGAACGCATATACTGGATAAAGGCTTGAATATCACCTACCTGAATGCTTTGCTTAATGGCTAAGTACCCTCCTAATATACATACTAATACATAACCCACATTACCTACAAAACTCATAATAGGCATCATTAATCCAGATAAAAATTGAGATCGCCATGCGGAAGTATATAATTTATCATTATAATCATTAAACTTATTAAGAGACGCTTTTTCTCCATTAAAAGCCTTAAGCACTATATGCCCTGAGTACATTTCCTCAATATGACCATTAATATGACCTAAATAAGCTTGCTGCTCTATAAAATATTTCTGTGAGGCTTTCACGATAAGTAAGACAAATACCAGTGAAAGAGGAATAACAACTAATGCAGATAAAGTCATAAGAATACTAATTCTTATCATCATTACAAGCACACCCATCACTGTAGCTATGGATGTTATAATTTGTGTTAAACTTTGATTTAATGTTTGACTTACTGTATCTACATCATTTGTGATACGTGATAATACTTCTCCATGTGTTTGCTTATCAAAATACCTAAGAGGTAAACGATTTATTTTTTGCGAAATATCACGCCTCATCTCATAAGTGACCCTATTAGAAATCCCCACCATCTTCCAGCCCTGAATATAGCTAAAGACAGCTGCAAGTCCATAGAGCATAATAAGGAGTGCGAGGCATCTTCCTATAAAATGAAAATCTACTTTAATGATCCCTGTTTGCATATAAACTATCATTGCCTCAAAAAGCTTACTTGTAGCCTGCCCTAATATAGAAGGACCGATAATGGAGAATAAGGTAGAGCTAATTGCAAAAATAACGACTGTTAGGATTCCCCATTTATATTTACTTAAGTAAATTATAAGTTTCTTCATAGTTCCCTTAAAGTCCCTGGCTTTTTCCCCACTAAACTTCATGTGTCCTCCACCCATTGGTCCTCTATGATTTCCCTGGTGCTCTTTTATTCCATTCTGCTTACTCATTGCGCCAATTCCTCCTGTGCTAATTGTGAACAGGCTATCTCCCTGTAGATTTTACAAGATGCCATAAGCTCTTCATGGGTTCCTTTACCTACAATAGTCCCTTCATCTAATACGATAATTTGCTCTGCATGACGAATAGTACTAATACGTTGTGCCACAATTAGTACCGTACTCTCTTTAGTCTCCTTCTTAAGTGCTGCCCTTAGAAGCGCATCTGTCTTGAAATCTAGTGCTGAAAAACTATCATCAAAAATATAAATTGGCGGTTGCTTCACTAAAGCTCTTGCAATAGAAAGGCGTTGTTTCTGCCCTCCGGATACATTGCTTCCTCCTTGTGAAATTTCTCGGCTATATCTTTCTTCATTACTCTCGATAAATTCTTTAGCTTGGGCTACTTCTACTGCAGTTTCTAGTAGCTCCTGTGAGAAGTTTTTCTTTTTATAAGCAAGATTATCTTGGATTGTTCCAGAAAACAAAATAGCCTTTTGAGGAACATAACCCATTTGTTCTCGCAAATCATGTTCTCTTATTTGTCTAACATCGATGCCATCAATTAACACTTCCCCTTGCGTTACATCATAAAAGCGTGGAATAAGATGAATAAGCGTCGACTTACCACTACCTGTAGCTCCAATAAATGCTGTAGTTTGACCTGGTTGTGCCGTAAAACTAATGTCCCGAAGAGCATCTTCTTCTGCCCCTGGATACCTAAAATATACATTTCTAAATTCTACAACTCCTTTGACCTTCTCTGGAAGTAAAATAGGTGCTGTAGGTTCCTTAATAGCTAATGGTATTTCCAGTACTTCTGCTATTCGTCCAGCTGAAACAGAAGCTCTTGGGAGCATAATAAATAGCATGGAAATCATTAAAAAAGACATAATAATCTGCATGGCATACTGCATAAATGCCATCATATCTCCTACTTGAATTTGCAAATTTGCGATTTGTTGGGCGCCTACCCATACAATTAAAACACTTGATAAATTCATAAGAAGCATCATAGCAGGCACTAGAAGATTCATAGTGCGATTAACAAACAGTTGTGTTCTGGTTAATCCTTCATTCACTTTATCAAACCGTTCCTCTTCAAAGGCCTGTTTATTAAAGGCCCGTATAACGAGCATACCTGATAATTCTTCTCTTATTACTAAATTTAAGCGGTCAATAAGCTTTTGAATTTTTTTAAAACGAGGTATGGCTAATGAAAAAATAATGACTATGAATCCCATTAAGATAATAATAGCAATAACTATAATCCAAGACATAGACACATCCTTTGATAAGGCTTTAGAAGCCCCACCCACTCCCATAATTGGGCTGTAAAATAACATTCGAATCATTACAAATATTAATGTTTGAACTTGTGTCACATCATTTGTTGTTCTTGTAATAAGAGTAGCTGTTGAGAACTTATCAAATTCTGCATTTGAAAAGCTTACTACTTTCTTGAATAGGTCTTGGCGTACTTTCTGAGCAACACTAGCTGCTACTCTAGCAGCAATAAAACCCACACTTATAGCACATAGTATACTCCCTAAAGAAACAAGGAGCATAAAGCCTCCTACTTTAAGAACGTACCCACTATCTCTAGCTACAATACCTCTATTTACAATATTTGACATGTAGTCAGGTAGTGCTAATTCACACATAGCTTGCCCAAAAAGTAAAGCAATAGCTATTAAAATAAAACCTATATAGGGTTTTAGATACTTTAATAATCGTCTCATCCTCATGCCTCCATTAAATTCTACTTATTCAACTAATAATCCTTTAATAATCCTCTTTTTAGTATGCTCATTTGAAGGCAAAATATTTTATATCATTGCTCTTTTACCAATTCTTTTA
>JAEYNQ010000106.1 GCA_023412455.1 Bacillota bacterium | reverse complement strand
GTGAAACGCTCTTTCCATATATTTAATTCATGATCATTCATTGGATAACCTCCTAGTCTTTTTTAAAAGGTTATCATTAATTTATACTATTTACACTACGTCCTATTTTGAAGCGCTTACCCAAGAAGATACCACTTGCCAAGTTCAAGGACAAGCCTATCTCCTTTGACTTGAAAGGTCTATTAGGCTGATAAATGTTGTGAAATTGTAAATTCTTCGCTGTGGAGTGAGACAAACAAGCAAGAATGCGATATAATATAGGTGGTGTAAGGTTTACTTGACTTGAAGGAGGGACTGTCTTGATAAATAGAGTGAAAGAATTTCGAGAAATGTCCAGCCTAACTCAAAAAGAATTAGGGGAAAAGGTAGGGGTTTCTCGCCAAGCAATAAATTCTATCGAAACAGGCAAGTTCGACCCCTCCATCTGGCTGGCATATGATTTGGCAAAACTTTTTGGTTTATCCATTGAGGAAATATTTGATTTTGAAAGGAGTATGCGAAAATGAAGATTTTGAGAAAACCGCAGATAAATGCGATAATCGTTTCGGTTGTTTCAATGTTCTACGCTCTTGTGTTTATACTGATTTCAGGACATTTGGAGTTTGAACGCATATTAAATCACGCAGACACTCTGAATAGTGCTTTTTGGAATGGTTGGTCTGCTTTCATAAGGCAAGGCAACATAAAGTATATCGGTTATGCTTATATCGTTTTGGCACTCGCTATTGTAATAATTTCATTTGTTAAAAAACGAGATTATGACGAATACCAAATTAGCATATTAGAAAAAGGCATTATGGTAATGGGAGCAATAATGGTTCTATTCTTTCCCATAGCACTTATCTTAGTTCTGAGTGCCCCATCATACTGTGTTGAAACTTTACTTTTTCTTGTTGTGGCTCATTGGTCTACTGTGCTGATAGTGGATTTAATATATGTCATAAAGTATAGCAAATAAGAATTTGACAAACGAGTGTGATTGTATGAAAAAGTTGAGTTATTTGTTTACAGCACTTGCGATTGTGCTATCTGACATTATGTGCTTTGTGGTTGCCTATAATTATCGTGATATGCTTTGTGGCATTGAACACGCAGGTTATAGTGCTCCTGCAAGCACAGCATTCCTCTATGTCATTCCGTTTGTGGTAGGCATTATCATCTGCGTGGTCTTGGCAATCAAACTTCGTAAGAAGTAAGCAAATTCCAATTTGTTGAACTGAATAGCATATATCCCATAGGAGCAAGGTGTATCTCAACCTTGCTCCTTTTTATTGGGCATTCACAAAAAATGAATAAAAAGGTCAGTTATGCAGACCAATACTTATCTCGGACAGAGAATTTTTTAAAAAGTCAGAGTTTCCATGAAATTTCTGCTATTTATTCACTGCCTGCCCATGATTACAGTATTTATACCCATGACAGTGAAATCCCAGAGGAATGGATAAAGGCTATAGCAGAAGTTGATGAATGGATGGAGCCGAACGAAGAAAAGGTATTCCAATACTTTTGTGATTTATGTTTTAGTAATATAATAATTTAAAAAACAATCTATTGACAATAATTGAGCACTTGCTTAATCTTAGATTAAGCAAGTGCTCAATTACTATTATGGGGAAAATACTTATACGTTGCTAGAAAGGAAGGAGATATGAATATAAAAGATCAGCAATCTGAATTTAGAAAGAACCAGATTCTACAAATAGCATTAGATCAGTTTATTGAAAGAGGCTTTTATGGGACTTCTACAAGGAGAATAGCAGAGCTTGCAGGGATTAGTTCAGGTTTAATGTTTCATTATTTCTCTAGTAAAGAAGTATTATATGAGACCTTAATTGAAATCGGGTGCAATGAAATGGTGGTGGGGGAAGAACAAGGGGAGTCAGCCATAGAAAGATTAGAAAAGAAAGTTGGGGATTTCTTAGCCCTTATCAAAAGGAATTCTTTTTCAGCAAAGATGTTTGTGTTTATGGGGATGGCCTCCATGAATGCTGAGGATATTTCTAGCAAGGCAGCAGAGCTTATAGAAGCTCACGATATCGTAGCACAGAGCATTTCTCTTATTGAACAGGGACAAAAAGAGGGGAGTATTAGAGAAGGTAGCCCAGAAGCTTTATCGGTTACCTTCTATAGCTGCATTCAAGGAATTGCTCAGGTAATGGCAACAAAGCCGGAGACAGTATTGCCAGAGAAAGAGTGGATTTTATCCATCATTAAAAAATAAAATATATTATCAGGCAAGGGGAATTATGATGAAGAAAAAAGAGAAATTTATTTTAATTATTTTTATTCTTGTGACATTGATAGCTGGCTTCCTAGGGGTATTAGTGGATCAGATTCTTACGGAGCAACCAGAAGGAAGTTCTCTGGGTATGTTAGTGTGGCTTGTACTACCTCTTATCACAGGACTTATAGGAAGAGGTGTTTTAAAGGAGTGGAAGAGCTTTGGAATAAAACTAAAGTTTAGAGAAAATATAAGATGGTTATGCATTTCATTATTTGCTTTTCCCATAATTACCTTAATCTGCATTTTCATTGCCCTATGCTTTAGAGGCATTTATTTTGAGAAAGTCGTAGTGGCTACTTTACCTGGGCTTTTTTTGGGAGCGGCCATCGGAAGTGGCATCAAGAATATTTTTGAAGAATTCTCTTGGAGGGGAAATCTGGTTCCCTTTCTTGAAAAGACAGGAATGAATGATTTTGTGCTTTATCTTGTAAGTGGCTTCATTTGGGGAGGCTGGCATGTGGCCTACTATCTGTTTTTCTTGGAGGATAGTTATTTTGTAGATATCACTAGGCCTCAAATGGTAATTACGGGTATTGTGATTATGATTTTATGGTCACCACTTTTTGTAGAACTATATCGCCTAACCCATTCTGTGTGGCCCTGTGTCATCTTACATACTATGATAGATGTGATTCCAACACTACTATTTACAACGGCGCAGATGATCCATTTGGATAAGCATTTAGATTTTATGCTTAATCCTACTTCGGGTGTGATACCTATCCTATTAACACTTGGTTTAGGATTATGGCTTCGAAAAAAGAGATGTGAAAAAATTTATTCCAGCAGGCCAAAAGAGAAGAGTTGCTTTTAAATTAAGTCCCAAAGACTTTTCATTTGTTAACCATGAAGAAAAAAGAGTCACAGAGCCTGGCGAAATAGAACTCATGCTGGGAAAAAGTTCATTAGATAGAGATTTACAGAAGGTTGTCATTAACATATAGCTAAAAGTTCGATAGGTCATAAGCAATTAATAAGGTGGCATAGAGAATGAGTACAAAGAGAGAGTAGCACATCAGCTATTAGCTTTGTAAAAAGGATGTGATTCCATGCTTGCATAGAGTGGCAAAGTCAGGTGCTTGATAACCCGTCTGTGAGCGTGTAATCGCATCTTTTTGTTTGTCTGTTAAATGGGTTGCAGGGTAAAGGCCTAGAACATAAGCTAAGATTTCTTCTACAAGAAGTGTGGCTTTACTTAAGTTATATTCAGGGAAATAACTTTGTAAGAGCTTAATGAGCACGCCTAGTATAGGCATGATACTTTTTTTAAAGTCGATAATCCTTTCTACACGGCAATTGACTTCTAGAAAGGAATAGAGAATACAGTAGTACTGGAGCATTTTATCTTTCTTCATAAGCATTTCAGTAAACATTTGGGCAAATTCGGTTTTACTGAGGGTAGATTTATTGGGAAGGCATGCTAAGATTTCATCTTGCCATTGTAAGAGTTCCTCACGTAAAAGATCTAATAGAATTTCATCTTTGGTTTTATAGTAAGTATAGATCGAGGAACGTTTAAGGGTGGTCATTTCTGAAATAGCTTTAATCGTCACATTTTCATAGCCACCTTCTTCAAATAAGGTGTCACAGGCCTGCATAATATCAAGTTGTCTTTGTTCAATTTGTTCTTTGGTACGTGCTCTTAAGAAATCCATGATAACCACCTTTCTCTTTTAATTATCATAGCATATTTGATGGTAAAATGAAATCTATAATTGACAATGTGTCGCTTATTGAGTATATTTAGTTTAACGACATAGTGTCAATTATAGATAGACTACCTATCGTAGCCTACTCATGTAGAAAAGAAAGGGGTTTAGTTATGAAACAAAAAATAGCAGTTATTACAGGGGCATCTTCTGGAATTGGGAGGGATACTGCCTATGAACTGATCCAACGTGGTTTCAAAGTTTATGGTGGCGCAAGGAGATTGGAATGTATGGAGGAAATAAAGAAAGCAGGGGCCTATATATTACCCCTTGATGTCACTAAGGAAGAATCCATGGTTTCTTTTATTAATCAGATTATTGACAAAGAAGGGCGTATCGATGTTCTCATAAATAATGCAGGATATGGTTCTTGTGGTACCATTGAGGACATTACGATGGAAGAAGTGAAGCATCAGTATGAGGTGAATGTATTTGGTTTAGGTCGTATGATTCAGTTAGTGCTTCCTACCATGAGAAAACAAGGGAGTGGTAAGATTGTAAACGTTTCATCTATGGGAGGACGATTTACTTCTCCTTTTGGTGGCTGGTATCATTCTACTAAATATGCGGTGGAATCCATTAGTGATGCCTTACGTATGGAGACGTTGCCTTTTGGTATTGATACCATTAT
>JAEYNQ010000102.1 GCA_023412455.1 Bacillota bacterium | reverse complement strand
GCAAAAAATTGTAAATCAAATTTTACCATCTGTAGGGCTCCTCTCTATTCCACAACTACCGTCATGTATAATTTACTCATTGCATTTACTGGAGTGACTGCATTATTAACGACTACGCTCTTCTTGTCATTCCCCTTAGTAACAACCACATCATCAGCTTTGAAATTTTCTATTGCTTGGATGGTTTGAAGCTCCTTATTATAGGTAACTAAGTCATTCCAAAAAGCAATACGCCCTGCTTCGTTATTTTGTACCTTACCTAGATACTTTGTGTTGAATAGAACTGCAATATCATTACCTACTTGATCTAATACCCTCATAGTTTGATTACTACTAAAATCACTATTCTTATCAACCGTAACCGATACAAAAGAGTTAATATCCTCTAATACTCTGACGCTGTCTCCTACTTTATGAAGCGTGAATTTACCTGTTCTAATAGCTGCTTCAAGCTCAGATTGTTTGTAATTTACATCAACATTATACTCTCCATCATATAGCTTATTCGTATTAGATTTGTTAACTGCACATCCTGCTGCTATACCCGTTACCCAGTAAACTAAAGCACATTCAAGTGCATCATCAGTTACTTTATTTTGTAAATTGATAACTCCCTCATAATCTGCATCTTTTTTATAAACAACGGTTTGAAATTTAACACCTACTTGCTCTCTCATACGTTTAGTGAAGGCTATGTATAAATCAATAATTGTAGGTGTTGTAGATAAACAACCTAAAGCATTAAATGAATAGGCTTCTATCTTGTCTAAGAACATCTGATACTCTGTTCCTGTAACAGTCTCTTTATTTGTTCCACCAGTAAAGGGGGTTGCTGCTGTAAGTTCTAGATTTGCATTTCCTTTAAAGACCACAAAGTCATTATCTACTAGCTCACTTGCCAAGGTTACTGTCTGAGTATCAACCTTCGTTCCTCCAAGCATTGTAACAACATCTTTTTTCGTTTCATCGTCCACATTAGTTTGAATGATAATCTTTAAATCATTACCCCTAGTACCACTACATTTCGCTGTACCATAAGTACAAGTTGCTTTTTCTCCACTGTTTAGTCTATAGAATTATCCTGTAGTGATATTTTTAAATAAGTCTCTTAATCCCTTTAATTTATCACTTGTGTAATCATAGCCAAAAATCATTAAAGAGTCTTTTTGTAAATCTTCTGGAGTCACTGTAAAGACTTCGTCATCAATGCCCCAATCAAGCTCTAAAGCCATAGCTACATACCCTCTATCAGATAATGTAGCGCTTGCCCTAGAAGCCGAAATAAAATTGATATATGTTCCTGGGAGAACCTTGTTCTGTGTTAGAAATACTCCTCCACCTAATGCCATACTATCCCACCTTTCCTTTCATAAAATCTGCAATGAGTGCATCTGCCTCATCTATACTGTATAATTTAGAACCATCTAATAAGGCATTTAATAAGTCTTTTCTATCAACGTACCTCTTGCTCCTTAATAGCTGTTCTTTTGTGAAACCAACTGCTTGTTTAATAGGCTCTATGGCCTTTCTTTTTTGTTTAGTTGTCATTACTTCACCATCCCTTTAGTGTATAAGGTTCCCATTGGCTCATCCTTAACTTTTTCTTTTAATACATGTAGGTCATAGTTAACAAAGAAGTGAAGCACGTCATCAGCTACTTCTCCATTCATTTTAGAACCATGTAATAGGTCACCATCTTCAAGGGTTATATATTCAAGAGTATCAAATAACTTTTCTACGGTTTCTAATAGCTCACTGTCCTCCTCTGTCTTTGGAAAATAATGAATATCAAAAGGCTGACTTCTAAAATAGCGGCTTCCTATTACCTGATTTTGATTTACATCTAAACACTTAATAAAAAAGCAAGGCTCTTTTAAGCCCTGCTTAATCTCACTAGTATAAATCTCGTAATCCTCGCCAAATACTTGGTTAAGCTTAATTGATATACCAGCTATAATCTTATTTACCATCAAAGCATTCCCCCAAGTATTTCATTAATTTGTTTTCTAAAATTTTAGGAGCCTGTACATTAAGTTCATTCTCTGAAATAGTAAGCATAAACCTACCACTAACCCATCCTTTATGATCTCTAGTTCTATGTCCATGTTCTACATAAGAGGCGTATTCTGCTGAGTTTATAACCTCAATCTCATAGGTGCCACCTGCTTTTGTCACTTTACCAATAGACCAACTTCGCCTTAAAGTCCCCCCATTCTTACCACTGCCACTTGGATATTGTCCTACCGGAGTCCTTCTAATAGCCTTTGCAAGTAGTCTAGAAGCTAACTCCTTAACACACTTCTCACAAAAAGCATCTCTATCTTCTCCCTGCAATCTATTAAGAGCCTTTTGGAAATTTTGGAGTTGCTTATAATCACATTTACCCCATCTAGTCATATTAGGACCACCCTCTGAATAGTTCTAAGACTATCTCCTGGTGCGTAGGAAATATAGAAGGAGTACCACTATTTTTATACTCACTTAACCTGCCTGTGTGATTAATGATAAGTTTCGAACCTTCCTTGATTACTATTTCAGGTGCTATGAAAAGTTTAATAACTTGGGAC
>JAEYNQ010000197.1 GCA_023412455.1 Bacillota bacterium | reverse complement strand
ATTGCTGAAATCTTAGAAAATGGGAAGGTTTCACGTCCTGTTTTAGGGATTGCAGGCACCGATGTGAGTGCCCGAAGCTCTCAGCTTTTTGAAATCCCTATGGGAATTTATATCGAAGAAGTTTATGGAGGAAGTAGTGCTGATTTAGCAGGTCTTAAAGCCGATGATATTTTATTTGAGTTTGATGGTACCAAGATTACCAGCATGGCCAATCTAAAGGAATTGCTTAATAAAAAGAAGGTGGGCGATGTGGTACAAGTCAAAGTGATAAGAGGCAATAGCAAAAAGACCATAGAGGTTAAATTAAGAGAAGCACCTTCTGCTCAATAAACAAAAGAAAAGGGATTGTTACAGCGTGCCTAAAAGCCCTGTGACAATCCCTTGTTATATTTTTGAGGAGATTAGGGCGTAAACGTTGAAAAATAAGAGAGGTTTTGGTAGTATAACTTTAGAAAGAGAATAGGAGCGATGAGATGAGCTTAATTGGAGAGTTAAAACCGCAAGATACGGTAAAAGGTACCTACTTGTGCAAATATAAACAAATCTTAAAGAATAAAAATGGTAAAGATTATATCAGTGTCCGTTTACAAGACCAGTCTGGAAGTATGGATGGTAAAATCTGGTCCATTCACTTAGGGATTGGCCCTTTTGAGGTGGATGATATTATACAAGTAGAGGGAGAAGTCCTTCTTTACCAAGATAATTTACAGTTTAATATCAGTAAGGTAACCGCTTTAGAGGAAGGCAGCTATGACTTAAGAGACTATATTCCTCATACCACAAAGGATGTGCAGATTTTAGAAGAAAACCTCTTCAAACATATTGATACGGTGCAAAATCCCTTTATCAAGAAGTTGCTAGAAGAAATTTTTTATGATGAGGCCACCTATAAAGCATTTCTTGTTCATAGTGCAGCCAAAAGTGTGCATCATGCTTATATTAGTGGGTTACTAGAGCATACCTTATCTGTAACGGAAATGGGCCTTAAGATGAGTGAATTATATGAGGGAGTCAATCGGGATTTAGTGCTAGCTGGCTGCCTTTTACATGACATAGGTAAGCTTCAAGAGTTAACACCCTTTCCTAAAAATGATTACTCAGAAGAGGGACAGCTCATTGGTCATTTAGTCATGGGAAGTGAACTGATTCATGATAAGGCAAGGGCTATTCCTGATTTTCCTGTGGAGATAGAACGACTTTTAAAGCATATTGTTTTAGCCCATCATGGGGAGTATGAATATGCATCACCTAAAAGGCCTAAGTGCATGGAGGCGATGATTGTCCATTTGGCAGACAATAGTGATGCCAAGCTTAAGCTTTTAGAGGAAATGCTAAGTAGTAGTCCTGAACAAGAAGGCTTTATTGGCTTTAACAAAATTTTAAATCGAAATGTGTGTAAAGTAAATCTATGAAAAATGGAAGTACAAAAATATCAGCTAATGAAATTAACCGTTTTATCTATTGTCCTTATCAATGGTATTACAATCGCTACTATGGTGCCAAGGTTTTAAATCAGAAATATAAGGACTTAGACCTTAAGACCAGTGGACATGAAGGCAACTTTATAAAAGGGCAAGCCTTCCATCGGCGTTATTACAGAGCCTATCGTCTCAAACGTGTTTTGCAGGCTGCAATTCTTATTGGAGCGGTAGCTCTTTGGATAGGATGGGTGAGACGATGAGGGACTTAGTAGCAGGTGGCCTTTTAATCGGAGCTGTTGTGGCGCTACTTTGGGGCCTAAGGCCTAGATGGAAGGTTAAAAATAAAAGGGAGTGTGGGGTAGCCTTCGCACGTCCCATTTACTCCGATCAAAAAGGCACTCATTTATTAGTAGCAGAAAGACTAGAGCTACAGGGAAAGCCAGATTATATTTTTAAAACCTGGTTAACAGGTCACTATGTACCACTAGAAATCAAAAGTGGACAGCTTAAAGAGGGGTTTCCCCATCTGGGAGATGTGTATCAATTAGCTGCCTATTTTCTTATAATAGAAGAGGTCTATGGCAAAAGGCCCCCTTATGGCAAATTAGTCTATGCCAATAAGACCTTTACCTTGCGAAATACTCGCAAGCTAAGAAAGGAGATTCTAAAGGTGCTACAAGAGATGCGTAAAATGCTTATAAAACCTGGAAGAGTAGGAGCAAGTCCTTCCTTTACGAAGTGTAGGCATTGCGTTTGCCGTTTGACCGTTTGTGAATATTGTGAGGGAGATGAAGGGAAATGAAAAAAGAAGAAGCAGCAAAAAAGGAGACCAAGGGTTCTCCTTTACTAGAGCGTTATATTCAGAGAAGTGTGACCGATAAAATGCAACATGTGGATGAAAAGATCATTGCAGATGCTATCAAAACCTTATTGTATGAAGACAATCAGTCATCCAAACACTTAAATTAGGAGACAGTTATGGAACAACCTGTAAAAAAAGACGATCGTGTCATTCTCACGATTCAAGATATAAGTAACGAAGGCGAAGGAGTAGGTAAAGTTCAGGACTTTACCCTTTTTGTTCCTCAGACAGTAACAGGGGATGAAGTAGAAGTTTTAGTTCTAAAAACCAAGAAGAGCTATGGCTATGGTCAACTTCTTCAGCTTCTCAAACCTTCTCCCCTTCGCCAGGAGCCTCTTTGCCCAGTGGCTCATGAATGTGGGGGCTGTCAATTGCAGCACCTTCAGTACGAGGAGCAGCTCAAATGGAAAACACAAAAGGTGAGAGAAGTACTACGCCGTATAGGAGGCCTAGCAGACTGTGAAGTGGAAGACACTTTAGGGATGGAGGAGCCCTTTAACTACCGCAATAAGGTCCAATATCCCATTCGCCAAGAAGAGGGTCTTCTTAAGATAGGCTTTTTTGCCCAAGGCACCCACCGTGTAGTGGCTTCAGAGGGGTGTCAGCTTCAAAATAAAAGCGTCCAAGAGATTGTAGAAGCTGTACGAGGTTATTTAGAAGAGGAGCAAGTCAGTATCTATAATGAAACAACCCATAAGGGGCTTGTGAGACATCTCCTAATCAAGACAGCCTATTATACCCAAGACAAGATGGTAGGCTTAGTCATTAACGGCCAGTCGATTCCCCACCCTGAGAAACTCATCGAAAGATTAAAGAAAATAGAGGGAGTAAGGAGTATCCTACTCAACCATCAGCTAGAAAAAAGCCCAGTCTTATTAGGTGAAGAGATCACCTTACTTTATGGAACGGATACCATTCGTGATCAAATTGGGCAGCTCCAGTTTAAAATCTCACCTCTGTCTTTCTTTCAAGTGAATCCCACCCAAACAGAAAGGCTTT
>JAEYNQ010000065.1 GCA_023412455.1 Bacillota bacterium | reverse complement strand
TCCAGTGCTTTATTATCATTAACCCCCATCCCCTTTATCTCAGTGGTTTGCTGAACCCGTCCTTGTTTTTGTTGCACCACATGCCAAGCTTCATGAGGTAAATACTTTTCTTGCCCCGGCCCTACATAGATATTGGCTCCTTGGGTATAGGCCAATGCACCTAGTGGGGCTGGTCTACCGGAATGATAGTGTACCTTTACATCATCTAAGCTATAACCTGATAGGTCCTCTACTCCTGCTTTTAAGTGGTCCGGTAAACCTGTCTTATTGGCCTTAGCTGCTTCTTTTAAGCCAGAATGCTCTTTTGTTTGCTTCTTTTCTTCCCCTGCTTTTTTTTGGATTTTCATATTCTCTGCCACTTTTAATTCCCCCTATTCTTCTATACCTTTTCTTTTTATACGAGATAGGCGTAGCTTCCAAACTCCTCTGCTACAATCATCTTCCCCATCTTTTCATACTCACTGATAATACTTCCTATAATATGGGTCATACTTACAGGCTTCTCTTCAGCAACTGCTTTAAAAATAGCATTAATTGCTATATTTTTAATAAGAGCGCCTGTCAGCTGAAAGTTATGGGCTAAAAAATCAAAATCTAACATATGGTTGGGTACTTTAGACTGAAACATAGCTTCCCACATTTCTTTTCTAATGGCCTCACTAGGTAGTGAAAACTTTACCTCATAACGGATGCGCCGAATAAAAGCGCTATCGATATTATTCCTATAGTTGGTGGCTAAAATGACAATGCCATCAAACTCTTCTATCCGTTGCAATATATAAGATACCTCTGTATTAGAATATCTGTCTCGTGGATCATTGACTTCTCCTCTTTTCCCAAAAATAGCATCTGCTTCATCAAAGAAAAGGATCATATGACTTTGTTCTGCTTTAGAAAAAATATCCTCTAGCCTTTTTTCTGTCTCTCCAATGTATTTATCTACTATTTGGGATAAATCCACCTTAAATAATTCTAAGTTTAGCCTATTGGCTAATACATGGACTGCCATCGTCTTTCCTGTTCCTGGAGGTCCTGAGAACAAAATAGCTATACCTTGTCCATAGGGATACTGTTCTTTTAGTCCATAGTCATTAAATACTTTAAACTTATAGATGATTTGATGATAAATATCTCTTAAAACATGCTTTTCCTTCTCCTCTAGTTTTAAATCTTCCCACTGATAATTGCTTTCTACCCTTTTTATACTATTGTATTTACCATCATCTAGTATCTGATAACACACCTTAGCCACCTTGTGATCTTCTAATACTTTTTCCTCTGACAAAGCCAATAACTTAACAATCTTTTCTATGTAGCCAATGGAAATATTCATTTTTGTTGAGAGTTCTTTCATATTCAGTTGTTTTTCCTCTAAATAGTTTTTTGAGAAGGCCTCCCATACCTTAAAGCTCTGCAAACTGGTCAACTTCTTCATTTTAAACTCATAGACTTGATTATCAATGAAGGGAGCCATTCGAAATGTGGTATTGGAGATAATAAATATAGGCACTTTCATAAATTCCATTTCCTTTAGTAGATGCTTGATAAATCGAACGGCCTTTTCTTGATTGTCTACCCTTTCTATATTGTCCAAACAAATAGCTGCTTGAAAGATAAAGGCTTCTCTTATCCTATGATTAATCTCACTGACTTCCTCTCCCTCTTGTAGCATCATCCAATCAAAAAAGAGAACATCATACCTTATCTGTTGAGCAATATGCTTGACCATAAACTTTTTCCCACTTAATTTTTCCCCCAAAATATGAATAACAGGATTTAAGGCTTCTTTTTTTAGCAAGGCTTCAATATTTCTTGAAATCTCATTAATTTCTTCAGTATACAAGATGGATTTTTCTAATGGCGCTTGATGTTCAAAAAAGTCCATTTGTGTAATTAAGGCTAATTGCCCCTTAGCTACTCCATCCATGAAAGCAATTAACTTGCTATTTACTTTAAATACGGTATGTACATAATCCCTTTTTAAGTCTTGTGGTTCTAAAATAATGCGCAGAAGATTATATGCCTCCCATAGTTCTTCAACTGCTTCAAAGATCGCCTTATCTTCGTAAGTTATTTTTGCTGCGACCTCAAGGGTTATACCTTCCTCACATCGGGGACAAATCAATTGAAATAGTTCACCTACGGTAGGATCCATATACTCTACTAGTGCCAGTTCCATACAGGTTATAGCTATTCTATTTCCTTGACAAAAACTTAATAATCTTTGCATACGATAATCTTTCAAAGTTGTTGGCTCATTTTTTAAGTACTCTATTTCATAGTTATGAACCAACTCCTCTAGCCTTTCTACTGTAATATTCTTGTCCAGTAATCCCCCATATCTTACAAAGTATTCCTGTGGTAGCCTCTTTTTTAAAAACATTGATAGTTTAAGTACCCCTAGCATGGCGTAACGCTTCATTATACCCCTCACTTCCCTTTTATATTTATTTCCTTTTTATACACTTAATTCCTCTTATAGCTATTATCCTATAATTTACCAAATATTCAACCATTTATTTTAAGTAGTTTATATATTTTTCAAATAATTAGTTTGTATATTTCCATTTCTTCTATAAATATACCTTTACCTAAAAAAACGCCAAGATTCTTGGACACATTGTCCTTAAATCTTGGCGTTTTAATTATTTATAAACTTTGTAAAGTATACTCTTCTTCAGTATTTCTCTTCTTCCTGATCCTAAGTACTACCTCCTAGTTATGTAATATTCCTATTAGTATTAAAGCATTGCAACTAATAATGCAATGCTTTAATCAATAGATTAAATCTTAGATTTATCCTTATATTACACACTATTACACTACTTATTGATACTCTCCATACGCCCTAAAGCGCTCATAACGCCTCTTAAGACATTCCTCTATAGGTTGCTGTTTTAAGGTTTGTAATGTAGAAATAACAAAGTCTTTAAGAAAGTGGGCTGCTAAAGCGGGGTCTTTATGAGCCCCTCCTACTGGTTCTTCTATAATCTTATCAATAATCCCATAACTTAAGAGATCCTTTGGCGTTAATTTCATTGAGTTTGCTGCTTCTTTGGCCCGAGTAACATCTTTCCATAATATGCTCGCAAAACCTTCTGGTGAAAGAATAGAATAAGTGGTGTTTTCTTGCATAAAAAAGCAGTCAGCAACACCTAGTGCCAAAGCTCCACCACTTCCTCCTTCCCCAATAATACCTGCAATAATAGGCACGCGAAGACGTGACATTTCTAAGAGGTTACGGGCAATAGCTTCCCCTTGTCCTCTCTCCTCTGCACCTAATCCACAATAAGCACCTGGTGTATCTATAAGACATACAATAGGCCTTTTGAATTTTTCAGCTTGTTTCATAAGCCGAAGGGCTTTGCGATAACCTTCTGGATGGGGCATCCCAAAATTGCGTTCCATATTTTCTTTGGTATTTGTTCCCTTATTATGGGCAATGACAGTTACCTTATGCCCACCGATTTTTCCAATTCCCCCTATAATGGCTGCATCATCTTTATAGGCTCTATCACCATGTAGTTCGATAAAATCTGTTACTATTTCTTTGATATAAAATGCACTGCGTGGCCTTTCTGCCTTTCGTGCAATCACTACTTTGTCCCAGGGTTCATATTCATCAGCAGCTTGACTTTCTAAGGTATAAGCCAATCGTTTTAGACGATTAAGCTCTTCTTCGATCTCCTGGGTTTGCTCTAACAAACTCAGTTCCTGAATGGCTTTATATATGGCATCAATACGTTGACTAAGCTTACTCATTGGATGTCCCCTCCTTTTGATGTAAGTCTAAAAGCTGAGCAAGTTGTACTCTTAACTTATTCCGTGGAACTACTTCATCAATCATACCATGTTCCAAAAGAAATTCTGCACGTTGAAAACCCTCAGGAAGTTTTTGCTTAATGGTCTGCTCAATAACTCTTGGACCTGCAAACCCTACTAAGGCACCGGGCTCTGCCAAGATAATATCCCCTAACATAGCAAAGCTAGCTGTCACTCCACCTGTTGTGGGGTCTGTTAATACACTAATAAAAAGTAAGCCTGCATCATCATGCCGTGCCAATGCACTACTGGTCTTTGCCATTTGCATAAGAGATAAAATACCTTCTTGCATTCTAGCTCCACCTGAGGCACTAAAAATAATAAGTGGCAAACCTTCTTCTGTAGCTCTTTCAATGGCACGTGTCAATTTTTCACCCACTACTGAACCCATACTTCCCATCATAAAACGTGAATCCATTATGCCAATGATACATTTTTTTCCCTTAATTTGGGCTTCACCCGTTACAACAGCTTCTCTCTGCTCAGTCTTTTCTTGACTAACTAAAAGCTTTTTTGCATAGTCTGGAAAGTTCAAAGGATTACCACTTGTCATGTCTCCATCCATTTCCTTGAAGCTTCCTTTGTCTACCAAAATAGAAAGTCTGCCTCGAGGTGAAAGGGGATAGTGATATTGACAAACTGGGCATATCCCTAGTGCTTCATGTAAATCCTGCCTATAAAGGCTTTTCTTACACTTAGGGCACTGAACATATAAGTCATCGGGGACAAGTACTTCTTTTTTAAGCTTTTCTCCTACTATGGCATAGCGTCTTTTTTTGGCAAGTAGTTTACTTAGCATCATACATTTTCAGCTCCCTCATCCAAAATAGCCTGTAGATTCGCCTCAATATAACCCGTATCAAAAGTTCCCTCTCTAAAGGCTGCTGTTCCTAATAGTTGATATTCAAAATAAATATTGGTATCAATACCTTCTATCACTAGCTCACCTAAGGCTCTTTCCATAATAGCAATAGCTTCTTCCCTTGTTTTACCATAGGTAATAATCTTGGCCAGCATCGAATCATAAGTAGGTGGTACTTTGTAGCCTTCATAAAGGGCTGTTTCTACCCGTACACCTCTACCTCCTGGAAGATGGAGTTTCTCAATCTTTCCCGCACAAGGCCTAAAATGCTGCTGAGGGTTTTCTGCATTAATGCGACATTCTATAGCATGACCACTAAAACAAATGTCTTCTTGGCTAAAATCTAAAGCTTCTCCACTAGCCACCCGTACTTGTTCTTTGATCAAATCCATTCCTGTAATCATTTCTGTAACAGGATGTTCTACTTGAATACGGGTATTCATCTCTATAAAATAATAGTTTCCTTTTGCGTCCACAATGAACTCCACCGTGCCAGCATTTTCATAGTTAACAGCCTTGGCTGCCCGAACAGCTATCTTACCCATCTCATCTCTTAACTGTTTACTTAGAAAGGCTGAAGGCGCTTCTTCTAATACTTTTTGATGGCGCCTTTGCATGGAGCAGTCTCTTTCTCCTAAATGCACCACATTCCCATGACTGTCTCCTAGTATTTGAAACTCAATATGTCTTGGCTTAACAATATATTTTTCAAGATACATACTGCCGTCTCCAAAGGCACCCTTTGCTTCACTGCTAGCTGTTAAAAAAGCCTTCTCTAGCTCTTCTTCTTGCCAGACAATGCGCATTCCTCTACCTCCACCACCTGCTGAAGCTTTTAAAATGACAGGGTAACCTATCTCTCTTGCTAAATTTCTTGCCTCTTGGCTATTCTTTAGCTTCCCTTCTGAACCAGGAACAACAGGAACCTTGGCAGCTATCATTTTTTCTCTTGCTTTTGCCTTATCTCCCATAAGGCTAATCATCTCTGAAGTAGGTCCAATAAACTTAATCTTACAGCGTGCACAAATCTCAGCAAACTTCATGTTCTCTGATAAAAATCCAAAGCCAGGATGAATAGCGTCAGCACCTGTAAGGACTGCTGCACTAATTATATTTTCAATATGCAAGTAGCTGTCCTTTGGAAGGGGGCCTCCTATGCAAACTGCCTCATCAGCTAATTTAACATGTAGGGCCTCTTGATCCATGGTACTATAAACAGCTACCGTCTCAATGCCCATCTCCTGACAAGCACGTATTATACGAACAGCAATCTCTCCTCTGTTAGCCACAAGTACTTTTTGAATCACCTTCTTCACCTCCTACTTTCCAATTGCAAACATTAACTCTGCTTCACAAACCTTTTTACCTTCTACAGTGGCAATGGCCTTGCCTACCCCAATTGGACCTTTTTGCTTAATAATGGTACATTCCAATTTAAGCCGGTCACCTGGAACCACTTTATTTCTAAACTTGGCTTCTTTTATTCCTCCAAAGTAAGCTATCTTCCCTTTATGCTCCTCTTGAGACAGAAGCGCTATGGCACCTACTTGTGCTAAGGCTTCTACAATAAGAACACCTGGCATAATAGGTTCTTGTGGGAAATGGCCTTGAAAAAAGGGTTCATTAATCGTTACATTCTTATAACCAATAGCTCCACGGCCTTCCTCTATTAGCTCTGCTTGATCAACAAGCAGAAAAGGATAGCGATGGGGAATAATCTCCATAATTTCTTGAGTTGTTAACATGGTTTCACTCCTTCTCAGATGGAAAAGCATCTGGTGTCCATTCTCTAAAAAAGAGAATGAACTTTCTCATCTAAACTTTATTTATTGAATGACAAAAAGAGGTTGTGCAAATTCTACCATCTGTTCATTGTGAACTAAAATCTCAGTAATTTCTCCGTCCATCTCTGCCTCCACTTCATTCATCAGCTTCATGGCTTCAATAATACAAATGATTTGGCCCTTCTTCACCTTAGTTCCTATCTTTACAAAGGGTTCAGCTTGTGGTGAACTGGCTGCATAAAAAGTGCCTACCATTGGCGAATTGAGTGTCTTTTTTTCTTCTGCTGGGGCTTTGCTTTCTTGACCTGGAACATAAGAACTTGCCACAGTATCGATTTGTACATTGGTAGAAGGCACAGGTGTATAGTTATACACTTCTTTGGTTTCTTGCTTTTCTAGTATAAGTTCAAAGTCTTCACACTTAAGGGATAGTTTTGTAAGTTCTGCTACTGTAAATTCTTTTATTAAATCTTTTACAACCTTTACTTCCATCTTTATTCCTCCCATTTTTTCACAATGATACTTCCATTGTGTCCACCAAACCCTAATGAATTACTCATGGCGTAGCATACTCTGCCCTGTCGCCCTTTATTAGGAATATAGTCTAAAGAACATTCTTCGTCTATGACTCTATAGCCTATAGTTGGAGGCATAAAGTCTTCTTCTACTGCTTTTATAATGGCAATGGCTTCTATTCCACCTGCTGCTCCTAAAAGATGGCCTGTCATGGATTTGGTAGAGCTAATAGCTACCTTTGTATCTTCTCCAAATAAAGACTGAATAGCAAGGCTTTCTACTTTATCATTGATAGGGGTACTGGTTCCATGGGCATTAATATAATCGATAGCATTAGGCTTAATCCCTGCATCTTTAATGGCTTCTTCCATAGCTCTTCTCGCTCCATCACCATCACTTGCAGGTGCTGTTATATGATACGCATCGCCTGTGGCACCGTAGCCTACAACTTCTGCTAAGATTTTAGCGCCTCGCTTTTTAGCATGTTCTAGTGCTTCTAGTACCACTATACCTGCTCCTTCTCCCATAACAAAACCGTTTCTTTCTTTATCAAAAGGTATAGAAGCCCTTTTAGGATCTTCAGAAGTAGAAAGCGCTGTGAGGGCATTAAAACCTGCTATGCCTAGAGGGGTAATACAGGCTTCTGCTCCTCCTGCTAAAATCACATCATTGGTACCCCTCTGAATCGCTCTAAAGGCTTCTCCAATAGAGTGAGTACCTGAAGCACAAGCAGTAACCACTGTACTACAAATACCTTTAGCTCCTATATGAATAGAAACATTTCCTGCTGCCATATTGACAATGGTCATGGGAACAAAGAGAGGGGAGACACGTTTAGGTCCCTTTTCTCTTAGCTTGGCTGCTTCCTCTTCAATAACGGATAAAGCACCAATTCCACTTCCTATTATAACTCCCACGCGATTCACATCTTCCTTATCCATATCTATTCCCGCATCAAGGAGGGCCTCCTTGCTAGCATAAATAGCAAATTGAGAAAAGCGTGCTAAACGACGTTGCTCCTTTTTATCTAAATAACTACTGGCATCAAAATCTGTCACTTCACCTGCAACATGAATGTTTAAATCTTCTAACTTATTCTCAGGTGAAAGGGGTTTAATCCCACAGACACCCTGTTTTAAATTTTCCCAATAGCTTTCTACTTTATTTCCTATAGGAGATACCACTCCCATTCCTGTAACAACCACTCTCTGACTCATATTCTTCTCCCTTTCTCTGCCCATTTACATGGCCATGCCGCCATCTACTTTAATGACCTCTCCTGTAATATAGCTTGAAAGCTCACTGCCTAGAAATAGTGCCACATAAGCCACATCCTTGGCTTCTCCAAAGTGTCCTAAAGGGATTCTTTCTATTGCCTTTTCCTTAATACGTTCAGGCAGCACCTTACTCATATCTGTTACAATAAACCCTGGTGCAATGGCATTGACACGAATATTCTTACTGGCCATCTCCTTAGCTATCGACTTCGTAAATCCAATAATGCCTGCCTTGGATGCAGCATAATTACATTGTCCTGCATTACCCATAAGTCCTACAACAGAAGTCATATTAATAATACTGCCTCCTGTTTTAAGCATGGTACGTACTGCAGGTTTAGTACAGTTGAAAACACCTTTTAAGTTGGTGGCAAGTACTTGGTCAAACTCCTCTTCACTCATACGTAAAAGAAGCATATCTTTTGTAATCCCTGCGTTATTTACCAATATATCCAGTTGACCAAACTTATTCACCGTCTCTTTAATAAGTCTCTCTGCTTCTTCTGCTGAAGTGACATCTCCACAAAGAGCATAGGCCACTCCACCTTCTGCTTCTATTTCAGCAACCACCTTATTCGCTTCTTCTGCTCTACTAGGAGAAGAATAGTTAATGACCACTTTTGCCCCATTATCTGCAAAAACCTTAGCAATCTCTTTTCCAATTCCTCTTACACTTCCAGTGATGAGAGCTACTTTATTTTTTAACATATTTTACCTCCTAAGGCCTTAACTGCTTCTTCTAAGCTTTTTTCATCTTCTACTTGAAGAACCTGTACCTCTTTATTTATTTTTTTCACTAAGTTAGTGAGTGTTTTTTTAGGACCTACTTCAATGAAGGTATCATAGCCTTGGTCTATAAGATAGAGAATACTCTCTCTAAAGCGTACCCCCTTTACAATTTGTAAAGGAATATTTTCTCGTGCTTCTTCTTGGTCCATAAAAGTTGCTGTCACATTACTTACAACGGGAACCTTTGCTTGATTAAAAGGAATGGTACTCAGTTCCTTTTGAAGCTTAGTAGCTGCTTCCTCCATAAGCTGACTATGGAAAGCGCCACTTACTTGAAGGGGCACGATACGCTTAGCACCTTTTAACTTCAGTTCTTTTTCTGCAAAGATAAGACCCTCTTTTGTTCCAGATAGAGTCACCTGTCCCTCACAGTTGTCATTCGCTACTTGAATAAAGGGACATTCCTTGTTTACCTTTGCACAAACTTCTTCTATTTGATCTATAAAAAGTCCGATTACGGCTACCATACCACCAGGGTTCTCTTGACTGCAAGCTTCCATGTAGCGCGCTCTCTTCTCTACTAATTTTAAACCTTCTTCAAAATGGACTATGCCACTTGCCACAAGGGCACTATACTCGCCTAAACTAAAACCAAGCATAGCGTCTGCTTTGATGCCCTTTTCTTTAAGGGCCTCATAAATAGCACAGTTGGTGGTAAAGAGAGCAACTTGGGTATAACGGGTCTGATTTAATTTGCCTTCTTGATCCTCAAAACAAACTTCTTTTACATTCCAGTCCAGAAGCTCATTTGCTTTATCAAATAAGACTTTGCTACACGTTAACTTTTCATAAACCTCTCTACCCATTCCCACATATTGAGCACCTTGCCCTGGAAATAATAAGGCACATTTCATCTTTACCACTCCTCCTATTGCCTGTCATTTTATTGTTATAAATTCTGTTTCACTTTATCTTATAATTGCGATTTTCTTGCTTGAATAAATGTAGTTAATTAATAAGTGCTATTCCATTTATAATGCGATTTGCTTTTCTTTAATGACTGCTTTCATTTCCTTCATAAGCTCTTGAATCATTTCTTCTGCTGTTTGTTCCTTTTTGATAAGCCCTGCAATTTGTCCTGCCATGACTGTCCCACCTAATACGTCCCCTTCAAGTGCAGCTCTTCTAAGTCCACCTGCGCCTAGCTCTTCTAGTTTTTCTACTGGTGCTCCTAATTGTTCTAACTTTGAAAATTCTCGCGTTAATTGATTTCTAAGACAACGCACGGGATGCCCCGTACTTCTTCCTGTTACTACGGTTTCAATATCTGTTGCTTTGATAATACGTGCTTTATAGGCTTCATGGACACTACACTCTTTAGCAACTAAAAAGCGTGTACCTAGCTGTACACCTGCTGCTCCTAACATCAATGCAGCAGCAAAACCTCTCCCATCCCCAATACCTCCAGCGGCGATAACAGGAATATTGACTGCATCTACAATTTGAGGGATGAGGACCATTGTCGTTAGTTCTCCAATATGTCCACCTGATTCCCCACCTTCTGCAATGAGAGCATCAGCCCCTTCCTTTTCCATACGTTTAGCTAATGCCACTGATGGCACAACGGGAATCACCTTAATGCCTTTTGACTTCCATAATGCCATGTATTTACCAGGATTCCCTGCTCCTGTTGTCACGACTGCTACACCTTCTTGGGCAATCATTTCTGCTATTTCATCTGCATAAGGACTGAGAAGCATTACATTGACACCAAAAGGCTTATTGGTTAACTTCTTACAAGCCCTAATTTCCTCTCTTACTAGGTCGCAGGGTGCATTGCCTGCGGCAATAATTCCTAAGCCTCCTGCATTAGAAACTGCCGCAGCGATACTATGGGTTGCAATCCATGCCATGCCACCTTGAAAGATTGGATATTTAATACCTAGCATATTCACTATACTATTCATGATTAAATTCCTTCCTCAATCTTTATTGTCTTGCAGTAATATAGTCCACCGCATCTTGTACTAATTGGATGGTTTCAACATCTTCATTAGAAATCGTAATACCAAACTCCTCTTCAATGGCCATAACAATATCAAAAAGGTCTAAAGAATCTGCTCCTAAATCCTCACGAAAGCTAGCTGTTGGCACAACTTCACTTACATCCATACCTAACTTATCTGCTATAATTTGTTGTAATTTTTCTACTACCATTTTTATTGCCTCCTCATAAATTTTTTTTATTTATCCTAAAAAGCCTAAGCTTTTGGATCCTAAATAATGACTAACATACTTCCCCAAGTAAAACCTGCACCAAAACCTGCCAAAAGGACTTTATCACCTTTTTTTAGGTCTGAGTAGGCTTCTTCAAGGGCAATAGGAATACTAGCAGCTGATGTGTTGCCATAGTTTTGAAGATTTTTGAAGAATTTATCCTCTGATACTCCTAATTTTTTAGCTACACTAGCAATAATTCGTTCATTGGCTTGATGCAAAATAAATCGGTCGATGTCCTGTACTGCATAAGGTGTGGCTTCTAATAAGGCCTTAATATTTTCAGGCACCTTTGTTACTGCAAATTTGTAAACTTCTTGCCCATTCATCCGAATAAAAGGGGACCTCATCTCTCCTTGATGAAAGCGATTGGCTTTATAAGAGGCGGAGAGCTCTAAAAATTCCGCTCCTCCTCCATCACTTTGAGTATTAAAGGCCACTATTTTATTTTCATCCGTTTTTTCATAAAGGACAGCACCAGCTCCATCAGCAAAGAGTATGCAAGTTCCTCGATCATTCCAATCTACTACCTTACTCAATACCTCAGCCCCTATAACTAAAGCTGTCTTATATCTTCCCATTCCCATCATACTACAGGCTACCTCTGAAGCGTATATAAAACCACTACAAGCTGCTGATAAATCAAAACAAGTTGCTTTTTTTATCCCCAATGCCTCTGCTACTAAACAGGCTGTATTGGGCATCATATTATCTGGAGAAACTGTGGCTACTATGACTAAATCAATGGTACTTGCTTCTATTTGTCCATGAAGGATGGCCGCCTTTGCAGCACATGTAGCCAAACTCGTAAGAGACTCTTCCTCAGCAATATGCCTTACCTCTATCCCTGTCCGTGTCTTAATCCACTCATTGGAGGTATCTACAAAAGTAGCTATTTCAGCATTTGTTAGGCTTCTTTTAGGTAGTGCTTTTCCTACGCCTATTATCTTTACTCCGTCCATTTATTTATCCCTCCTCTACCTTACTCAAGCCATACTCTTCCACAAAAAAGCTATTTAATCTTTTGAGGGAATCTATGAGTTCTTTACACTCTTCTTGGGAAAGTCCCTTTAACATCACCTGTACCATCACTGCATGAAAGCTCTCATGAATCCTATAAGCAATAATCCCTTTACGGGTCAATCCCACAAAAACAACACGCCGATCTTTCTCTGAATATTTTCTTTCAATATAGCCCTTTTTAACTAACTTGTTCATACTTACTGTTAAAGTACTTACACTTATATTTAAAAGGCTGGCTACTTCTGTCATTCGCTTATAAGAAAGACCTATGGCTTCTATGGCATGCAATTCGGAAAGTGTTAGCTCTTTTAAGGCACCCTTTTTCAGGGTCTGCTTTTCAATAGTTAATATACTATTAAATACATTTGTAAGGAGGTCATTAATTACCACCATAGGGTTTGTCAAGTCACTCTCCTCCTCTAAGGTATTTTGTTTTTAAAATAATTTGAACTTCAAAGTATTTAATAATCAAAGTATAGAGGCTACTTTTCATCTTGTCAAGTTGGTTTTTAAACATAAGATGACTTGACAGAGCGCTCACAGGGGCATATACTTTGACTATCAAAGTTTTTTACTTTGGCTATCAAAATAAATTAAAATGAGGTAAACTTTTATGGTCACTCCAAAAACATTTTCTATAGGTCATCTAAAACCCCTCTACCCTGTTATTCAAGGTGGAATGGGTATTGGTATCTCTCTTCACTCCTTAGCAGGACACGTAGCTAAATGTGGAGGTATCGGTATTATTTCTGGGGTACAGACAGGTTTTCGTAGGCCTAACTTCCTTCAAGATCCCCTTAAGGCTAATCTCTTGTCCTTGGAAACGGAAATAGCTAAGTCCCGTCAAATTGCACCCAAAGGGATTCTGGGCGTCAACTTGATGGTAGCCATGAAAAACTACGAAGCATTAGCTCGACAAGCCGTCCGTTCTAAAATTGATCTCATTATTTCTGGGGCAGGACTTCCTCTTGATTTACCTGCCTTTGTGAAAGGGAGTTCCACTAAGGCTGTTCCCATTGTCTCTTCTGCTAAAGCTGCTCATGTCATTTGTAGGATGTGGGATCGTAAACAGAACTATGCTCCCGATGCGCTTATTGTAGAAGGCCCTCTTGCTGGTGGCCATTTAGGTTTTTCATTAGATGAATTAGAGACTCCTAAAGATGTCCTTACCCTGGTTCAAGAAGTCAAAACCATTAGCAAAGAATACGAAGAAAAGTATCAGAAAAAAATCCCTGTTCTTGCAGCTGGAGGGATTTACACAGGAGAAGACGTACGAAATGCCCTTGACTCAGGGGCAGATGGTGTTCAAATGGCCACTCGTTTCGTGACAACTTATGAATGTGATGCGCCTCTTACTTATAAAGAAGCCTATATAAATGCTAAAGAAGAAGATATTCACATTGTCAAAAGTCCTGTCGGCATGCCAGGCCGTGCTATTACGAATACCTTTATCCAAGCTCCCCCTGGCAATAAAGCATGTCTGTATCATTGTATCCAAAAATGTAGTGTTACTGACATTCCTTATTGCATCTCAAAAGCCCTTATAAATGCTGCTGAAGGAAACTTAGATAATGCTCTTCTCTTCTGTGGCAGTAAGGCCTCTAAGGCCACTCACCTTGAACATATAGAAGATATCTTTACTGAAATAAAAGAGGCTTTAGCCCTCTCTAAATAAGTTACTCCATCCTTTTCTACATCCCCTATTGACTGGAAAAGTTCTATGTTTAAACCAAATGAGAATTTTCTTAGGCTATAAAAAAAGAGTGATACTAGACTTCTTACTGTCTGGTATCACTCTTTTTTTATAAGCTATTCTTCAAATCATGCCATACTTTCTTTTTGCTTGAGATAAAGCCTTATTCGTCCATCAACTAATGCTGCATATTAGCAAACTTCGTATATTGTCCTAACCAAACGAGTTCCACTGTCCCTGTTGG
>JAEYNQ010000062.1 GCA_023412455.1 Bacillota bacterium | reverse complement strand
GATTGCCATAAAATACTGTGGCGCCATTCTTCTTTAAGGCCTCCGGAATCCTACCCCAGTAATTTAAGTAGTGAGAATCCCGAAAAAATACACCATGGACCATAAGGATGGGATACTTTGTCTTACAGATTTGTTGGTTCTGCCTCTTTTCATCCAGAATACATTTAGCATTTTCAACAGCCACTTCTTTTGACACAACCTTAATGATTATTCCTAGGGCAATAAGCTGTGCAATGGGAATCCACCCACAGACAATACCCATTATTCTATACTTCAATCCCAGCTGTGCCGATGTCCTATAAACTCTTATCATACCATTCCAAAAAACGACTCCATGGACAATGCTTGCTATAATGGTATTCATAAGCCATAACTTGGGTTCTGCAAGCAGGGTGCCCTGGGGTAATTTGCCCATGAAACCAGCTAGGGAATAGAGTACCGTAATAGCAGTAGAAATTACAAACAGTACCAGTAGCTCACACCCATCTCCACATTGTCTCAGTTTCTTTTCTCTGATTACCTTATTAAATACAGAGGGCACACTATTACTTATCAGAAATACCATTATCAAAATCCAAACTAAGTAGCCCTGTCTTATGATAGTAAGTAGGGAATACCAGTTGGCTAAGGCTGCAATCAGCACTGCTTCCATCATACGCAATAACCACTTTCCCACTTTCATCTATTTCCCCCTCTAAAACTTGATTAATTGAGTCTTCTATAGCTATTATTACACGAACCATTTACACTTTCAACAATTATCAAACTAATCAGAAATTATAGCACTCCTATCATATTCCAAAATCTCAAAAATACTATAAAAGTCACTACGCACATCGTATACAGAGTAAAAAAACACCTAAAAGAAAGTGTCCAATAACTTTCCTTCCACAAAATAGAGTTACCTAAAATCAATACTACTGCAGCAACACATAGTATTATGGGAATTATTAAAATAATTTTTATACTGAGTGGTATTCCAAACATAAAGGCATACTTTCCTAACCTAAATGTAACCATTGCTGCAACTGCACAAAAAGCAATAATCAATACTGCTACAAAGCATCCTAAGTAAGCCATAAAGCGCCCAAGGACAGCTGTCTCTTTATACTCAGCTTTTTTTCTAACAAGCATTCTCATAAAGACAATCGGGCTAATAAAAATAACACTAAGTGAAAACACGCCAAGCCCCAGGTATAGCGTAGGATGCTGGTACCACTTCACTTTTAAAAAGGCATTATTTTTGATGTAGAGCTCATGTTGGCATCCTTTAATCCCTTTTTGTTCAAATACAATCCTTTCATTGCTATTCCTTTTTTTAAAGACTCCTGGCTGTGCTTCAATATATCCTCCCATATCCTCTCCATAATATCCGGTCAGTTTCAAGCTTCCATCTTCTTGTAGTGTGACTCTTACTAAGCCATCTGACATTAGAACCTCCAACTTGTCAAGAGTATGTCTTGGCTTTTCAACATTCCAATAAAGTCCCTCAAATTGTTTCATCTCCTCTTTGTCCCTCTTTAGTGGTAGATCCTCTGGTGCCTTTCCCTCAGGGAAAAATCTATCTAAGAAACTCTCCTTAAAGTCTTCGCGTAATGGATTTGTTGCTCTGTTATAACAGAGTATAAAACCCATATGCTGCTCAGGAAGTATATACAGTAAACTAGCATAACCCTCTGAAGTTCCTGTATGAAACAAGGCTCTTTGATTGTGATCATAGCTTTCCCAAAAGCCATAGGCCTGACCAGGCATTTGAGGATGATGTGTGAACTGCTCATTATGCATCTCCTCCATTGTCTCTTTTTCCAATAATCTATTTCCTTCATATAGTCCTTCATTCAAATGAGCCATAATAAAATGAGCCATATCACTTACTGTTGTATAGCAGCCGCCTGCAGGAGCAACCTGATAATAAATAGGAGCTACTCTATAATAGCTCTCTTCTTGACTCCAATAGCTATATCCTAAGGCTTTATCCTTTTCCATACTTTCTGTTAGAGGTTGTCTAAAAGTACTTCTTTTCATATCAAGGGTTTTGAAGATTTTTTCATCTACATAATCTTGAAAACATTTACCAGAAACAAGTTCCACAATATGTCCTGCCAGAGACATGCCTTGATTGGAGTAGGAAAAAAACTGACCTGTATCATATTCCTTTTGAGGCATAGATGTTTTAAGATAGTCTCCTAAGCTTTTAATTTCCAAGGGGTTCCGTGTTCCGATTCCAATGTTAGATTGAATAAAACCGGATGTGTGTGTTAATAAGCTCCCTATTGTTACAGGAGCTTCCCCACTTTCTTCCACCTTAAAATCACGAAGATAGCTATTCACATCTGTATCTAACTCAAGATTTCCTTCTTCATATTGCTGCATGACAGCTGTGGCAGTCAATAACTTACTAACAGAGGCCATACCAAATAATGTCTTTTTAGGATCTACAGGGATTTTGTTTTCAATATCTGCATAACCATATCCTTTCATAAAACAAATTTTATCCTCTTTGACTATAGCAATAGCTGCTCCTGGAATATGCTCCTTCTCCATATTCTGTTTAAAAAAATCATCTACAAAAATTTCTATTTCTTTTTCACTTCCACTCCATCCTGGCGTACTCCCTTTTAAGGTTGCCATCTGCAATAAACAGATCACAAAAAACAACCCTGTTGTCATAAACTTCTTTATACCACTACTCTTTCCTTTCATAAAAAAAACCTCCCTTTATAGGATTAACTCAAGCTACAAGCTAATCCTATAAAGGAAGGTACTTCTACGCTATCCAGTAAGGGGATGATTTTTTGAAAATACTTCTACTCCTTTTGTAGGATATCCTCAATCATCCCTCCTCTCTCTCTTTTTCCTTGTTCATTAAGTGGATAAGTTCAATTTTATTTTTAACCCCCACTTTTTTATATATATTATGTATGTGTGTTTTTACTGTTGTCACAGAAATAACCAGCTCCTCGGCCAATTGATTATAACTATATCCTTTTACCAAGAGAAGAATAATCTCTTTTTCTCGCTTGGTGATATTAAACCTTTCAAAAAAATCTTCATGGGACATAATATCTGAGACCTTGCCATAAGCTTTCATCCACTTTACCCCTAGATAAATACTTACCAAATTCCAAAGCATATAAAAAATAGGCACAGACAAAAGGCCATAGGGAAATAATCTGTTTAATACTTCTATATGCTCAGCTCTTGTATCCAAATACATATAAGGCAAAAACAGAATAGTAATGAGGGTAAACAACTTGAGTGCCCTCTTAATAGACGTTTCTTTTATTGTGTTAAACCTTATTACTAAAAAAACGATACAATAAATGATAACCAAAAACAAAAGGCTGCTGGCAAGTAGCGTCAGTAGCTTTTTGTATAGAGTTAAATAATGCATCGCCCATAAGATAGCTTGTAGGACGACTAACCCTATAAAAATAGATCTTTTCTTTTTTGTCCATACGCTTTTGGTAAGCTCATGTACAAAAAGGGGCAAAAAATAAATAATAAG
>JAEYNQ010000023.1 GCA_023412455.1 Bacillota bacterium | reverse complement strand
AAGGCAAAGAAATCAATCAAATGGCAACAGAACAATGTTTTTATGCCCTTACTAACTTACAGCGCGTGAACTTACAAAAAAGTAGCTTATATCGTATGGCAGAGGACCCCTCTCTTAAAGAGGGCTGTAAGGAGAGATAAAAATGAGAGGGACAAAGAATAAACTGCTTTTAGGAATTCTTCTAATGGGCTTGTTAGTAGGTGCCTTTTTATGGGGGGGACCTATAAAAAAGGCAGATTGGCCAGTGGGAGAGACTAGGGTAACTGAGCAAGAAAAGACAGCCCTTCCCTCTACTCCGTCTAACGATGCCAAAGAAGAGCAAGGAGTTCTCTCCAAACAAGAAGAGAAGACTTCAGATAACGTAAAGGCTGACAAAGGAACATTAAAGCAAGAAGAAAACAGTATTAAGGAAAGTAAAGAACAACAAGAAGAGAATAATAAAAAAGATAAAACGCAACAAATAGAGGTAGAGAAAGCACAGGTAGGTGAGTCAATATCTAACACTCAACCTAAAGAGAAAAAGGAAAAGGATACTTATCAGACAGAGCCTGTGCCAGAGGGGAAACCCTTACCTGTAGAACCCCAAGGAGTAGAGGTTAGTAAAAAACAAGGCCAGTGCACCTTATCTGTCCGTTGCGATACCCTGGTAGCAAATCTTAATCAATTAGAATCGAATAAGCAAAGTCTTGTTCCTAAAGATGGCATTATCTATGAGGAACAAACGGTGACCTTTTATGAAGGAGAATCGGTCTTTGATGTGCTATTAAGGGAGATGCAAAAAAATAAGATTCATATGGAGTTTGAAAACACCCCCATTTATAACTCGGCCTATATTGAAGGAATCCAAAATCTTTATGAGTTTGATGGAGGAGAATTATCTGGTTGGATGTATAAAGTAAATGATTGGTTTCCTAATTATGGCTGTAGCCGCTACCTGGTTCAAGAAGGGGATCGCATTGAATGGGTATATACCTGTGACTTAGGGAGAGATGTAGGTGGAGAAGGCGCTTTTAATGAAGAGGGAGAAGCACAATGAAAGATGCTTTTGGGCAGTTTCACCCTATAGTTAATTTTTTGTATTTTGTATTAATGATAGGGTTCACTATGTTTTTAATGGAACCTATTTGTTTAGGAATATCTTTGGGATGTGCCTTTGCCTATTCTATTTACTTAAAGGGCTATAAGGCCCTTTACTTTAACTTAAAGTATTTGTTACCTACACTTTTAGCAACAGCCCTTATTAATCCCGCCTTTAATCATAAAGGGGCTACTATTCTTTTTTATTTAAAGAGCGGGAATCCACTTACCTTAGAGTCTATTATTTATGGAGGCGTAGCAGCTACAATACTAGTAACCAGCATCATCTGGTTCTCTTGCTATAATCAAATAATGACTTCTGATAAGTTTATTTACTTATTTGGTAAGGCCATTCCCGCACTTTCCCTTGTCTTATCTATGATCTTTCGCTTTATACCAAAGTTTAAGGAACAGCTTCAAAGTATTATTCAAGCCCAAAAAAGCTTAGGGAAAGAGTATACAAATAAGAGTATTCTAAAAAGGGCTAAGCAAGGAATGACTATCTTATCCATTATGGTTACTTGGGCATTAGAGGATGCTATTATTACAGCAGATTCTATGAAAAGTAGAGGATATGGATTAGTAGGACGAACGGCTTTCTCTATTTATAAGTGGGAAAAGAAAGATAAAAGAACTCTAATAGTTCTTATAGGATTAGGAGGCTATGTTTGGGGTGGAATACTACAAGGAGAATTAACTTTTTATTATTACCCCTCTATAAAAGAGATCGGGCTATCCTTTTATAGTCTTACTCTGTGGCTATCCTATTTAGGGCTAGGGCTATTACCACTTGTTATTAATCTATGGGAGGATAGAAAATGGAAACATATACAATCGAACATCTAACGTTTGCCTATCCTAAAAGCATCCGGCCCACTCTTAATGATTTAAACCTAAAGATAGAGGAGGGACAGTTCATTACTTTATGTGGGCCATCAGGATGTGGTAAATCAACTTTCTTAAGACAGCTTAAGACGGTATTAACACCTCATGGTAAGAGGAAGGGCACAATTCTTTATCAAGGAACACCTTTGCAAGAAGTAGAAGCCAGAAGACAAGCTTCTGAAATTGGTTTTGTGCTCCAAAGTCCAGAGAATCAAATTGTAACAGATAAAGTGTGGCATGAACTAGCGTTTGGACTAGAAAGCTTAGGCTATGACACAGTTACCATACGTAGGCGTGTAGCAGAGATGGCTAGTTTTTTTGGAATAGAAAGTTGGTTTCACAAAAAGATAGTAGACCTTTCAGGAGGGCAAAAGCAACTCCTGAATTTGGCTGCCATTATGGTAATGCAGCCCAAGGTACTTATTTTGGATGAACCAACAAGTCAGCTTGACCCTATTACAGGAGCCGATTTTCTCGAGACTATAGGAAAGATAAATAGGGACTTAGGGATAACTATTATTATGAGCGAGCACCGCTTAGAAGAGGTCTTACCATTAAGTCATCGCTTAATTGTAATGGATGAGGGAGAAATTATTGGTGATGGAGAGCCTCGGCAAGTAGCTATTGGGCTTCAAGACAAAAGACATAGTATGTGGCAAGCAATGCCTGTTCCTTTTCAAATCTATAGCCATGTAAGAAGTAAGTTACCTTGCCCCCTTACAGTTGGAGAAGGAAGAAGCTGGTTAAATGATTTTGCAAAGGAAAAGTCTCTTTTGCCAATAGAAGTACCTCCTAGTAAGGAGGGAGAAAATAAGCAAGCAGTTATAGAATTAAAAGAAGTATGGTTCCGTTATGAAAAGGAGGAACCTGATATCCTAAAAGGGTTATCCATGACAATTTATCAAGGAGAGTTTTATGTCCTTTTAGGAGGTAATGGGACAGGCAAGACCACAACCTTGTCACTTATAGCAGGGATTAATAAACCCTATAGGGGGAATGTTTCTAGCTTCTTTAATCCTCTTATAGGGATGTTACCTCAAAATCCAAAAGCCCTCTTTCTTAAAAAGACGGTAAGAGCTGAGTTAGAAGAGCATGCACAAGATAAAGTTCAACAACTTATAGCGTTCTGTCACTTGGAGCATTTATTAGAGAGGCATCCTTATGACCTCTCAGGAGGAGAACAACAAAGGGTTGCACTTGCAAAGGTACTTTTGCTGGAGCCTCAAATCTTACTTCTGGATGAGCCCACTAAAGGCTTAGATGCACAATTAAAGGAGGAGCTTGCTGTATTAATAAAGAAGTTACAAGCTGGGGGGACTACCCTTGTTGTGGTTTCTCATGATATTGAGTTTTGTGCTAAATACGCAGACAGATGTGGTCTGTTCTTTGATGGAAGTTTGGTGACGCAAGGTGACTCCCATACCTTTTTTGGGGGCAATAATTTTTATACAACAGCAGCTAATCGTATGGCGAGACATCTCCTGCCTGAGGCAATTACTTCAGAAGAAGTGATTAAGTCCTGTGGTGGAGACACTATAGCGTTCAGTTGGGAAAAGAGAGATAAAAAAGAGAAACAATTGCCTTTACAAGAGCCTATTACATATAATGAGACAGAAAAGGGACAAACTAATGGGAGCTATAAGCTATCGCTTCGGACAAAGATGGCTATGGCTATGATTTTATTAGTTATTCCTTTAACACTTTTTTTTAGCATTTATTATTTAAATGATAGGAAGTATTATTTTATTAGTTTACTTATTTTGATAGAAATAGGCATCCCCTTTGTGATGGTATTTGAGAATAGAAAACCTCAAGCTAGGGAATTGGTAGTGATAGCCGTTTTATGTGGGATTGGTGTAGCAGGGCGAACAGCCTTCTTTATGATTCCACAGTTTAAACCCGTTGTAGCCTTAACGATTTTAAGTGGAGTATGTCTAGGGCCAGAAACTGGGTTTTTAGTAGGCGCCTTAACAGGCTTTGCCTCTAATTTTTTCTTTGGGCAAGGACCATGGACACCTTGGCAAATGTTTTCATTTGGAATTATTGGTTTTTTGGCAGGTGTTTGCTTTAAAAAAGGATTACTCCCAAAAAACAGAACTCCCCTGTCTTTGTTTGGAGCAATAACGACTTTTTTCATTTATGGTGGGCTTATGAATCCCGCATCTGTTCTTATGTTTCAACCCTATCCTACCAAGGAGATGTTTGTTTTAGCTTATATACAAGGTGTTCCTTTTGACCTCATTCATGCTTTTGCTACTAGTTTCTTTCTCTTTTTCTTTGGGAAACCTATGATGGAGCAGCTCGAGCGTATAAAAGTAAAATATGGCCTAATACAAATCTGAACAAAAATCTAAACAGAGGAGACTACAAGTATGTATACGGTATTACCTTTAGTTAGTCATAATGAAAATTTACAAGAATATACAAGTGCAGCAGATTTAGAGAAGTCTTATAAGGAACTAGGGTGTGATGGCTTAGAGATTATTCAATGTGACAATGATGAGAGAAACATCATTAATAAAGAAAGCATTATAGGCTTTCATATTGGCTTTTATTCTCAGTGGTTAGACTTTTGGCTAGGAGATGAAAAGCGTTTATTAGAGGAGTTTGGAGAGAGGAAGGTATGGGAGGAGTTTTATGGAGGAACCAATAAAGAAGCCCTTATCAAGTATTTCAAGAAGGAACTAGATATGGCTCAAGAACTAGGGGTTCGTTATGTGGTATTTCATGTATCTGAGGTAACTACTAAGGAGACTTTAACCTATGACTATCACTATACAGATGAAGAAATTATTGATGAAACCATAGAGCTAGTGAATGGTTTATTAGAGAATTCTTCTTACGAATTTGAATTTTTGATGGAAAACTTATGGTGGCCAGGCTTTACCTTTACAAAGCCCCAGCTTACCAAACGCTTATTAGAGGGGATTCGCTATGATAAAAAGGGTATTATGCTAGACGTAGGACACCTTATGCATACAAATCTAGAACTCAGAAATGGGCACGAGGCGTGTGCTTATATAAGAGCAATGTTGGCTTCTCATGGAGATCTAGTGAAATACATTCGTGGTGTTCATCTCCATCAATCCCTAACAGGAGACTATGTCAAAGAATGGATGAAACAACCCCTTGTTATAAAGGAAGACTTTTATGAGCGCTTTGCCCAAGCTTATGAGCATGTCTTTAAAATAGATAAGCATCAACCCATGCTTTGGGAAGAGACGAAACTACTTATTCAGGCTATAGCCCCTCAGTATCTGGTTTATGAGTTCTATGCTAAGGACAGGCAACAGAGAGAAGCTTATTTAAGGAAACAAGCAGAACTCTTTCAAAAGGGGTAAAGGTTCTACATCCTCTTTTATAAATGTGTTAATATAAGAAAAACAACACGAATGAAGGAGGCAATAGAATGAAAGCTGTTTTACTCTATTTAGGCATTATGAATCTCATAGGTTTTTGGAGTATGGGAAGTGATAAAAGGAGAGCGCAAAACAAAAAATATCGCTTATCAGAAAAGTTTTTGTTTAGTGTAGCTTTGGTAGGAGGAAGTATAGGAAGTATAGTAGGAATGCAGTTCTTTAGACATAAGACCAAGCATTGGTATTTTGTATGGGGAATGCCCTTTGTTCTCGTTCTTCAAGTAACTTTAGTGGTGGGGATTTTAAATTATTTGGGACTTGTTTAATCTTATAGAAGAGGTGTAAAATTGACTTAATAATAAGAATTATGATAATATTTTACGGAAAATAAGGGGAGAAAAATGGGAGAAAAGATTAAAAAGCTCATAGTCAGGCACCTCGTAATACTTTTGACAATGGTGATACTTGCTATTGTCCTATTGCTTAGAGTCTACAATGTGTTAAGTGGAGTAGATAATAGCCTAAAGGATACAGTCTATGGTTCTAAGCAGTTTATCTATAAGGTAGAAAAGGACATTAACCCCAATATTATTATATTAGGAGCAGATGACCAGAGTTTACAAGACATCGGGAGATGGCCTTGGGATCGCTCTATTTTTGCAAACCTAATAGATACCATTTCAGCAGGTCATCCGGCAGCTGTATTTGTTGATGTGATCTTTGCAGAAGAGACAGACCCAGAAACAGACCAATTATTTGCAGATGCAGTGGAGAGAGCTGGCAATGTCATTATTCCTTCTTATGGAAACCTGACGGAGACGGTCATTGTAGGAAAAGGCATTAAGGCAGGAGAAGTTTATCATCCTTACGAGGCTATGTCTAATGTATGTATAAGGGCACATATCAATACAGCCCCTGATGCAGATGGTGTGGTTAGAAAGACAATCAATCAAATTCACACAGAGGAAGAAGCTATTGAGAGTGTGGCCCTTCAAGCTTACCGTATGTATCAAGCTTATAATGGGGAAGAAGATTTATCTGAGGAGTTTACCAAGTATGAAGATTATCGCAAAATGTCCTATATTGACTATAAAGGAGGACCTGGGGAATATGCCTATGTTTCCTTGAGTGAAGTTTTAGTGGGGAATGTAGACCCTAGTTATTTTGAAGGGGCCATTGTACTCATAGGACCTTATTCAGAAGGGATGCAAGATTTTTACTACACACCTATTAGTAAAGATCAGCCTACCTATGGAGTAGAGATTTGGGCCAATATTATGCAAAATCTAATAGATGGAGACAGTAAGCGTGAGCTACCCTATGTGGATTTACTCCTTGTTATAATAGTGGGGGGAGTGGGTGCTTTTCTTTTCAAAAAGCTCTCTCCTTTTATCGGTGGGATGCTACTTATTGGTTTTAATTTTATTTACCTCATGGTTACAAGATGGCTTTATCATCAAGGGGTCATTTTAGCTATCGTTTACCTAGCATTAGAAGGCCTTCTGCTCTACTTGATGATTGTACTCTTAAGATACATAGAAGAATATAGAGAAAGAAAACGTGTCACCCATGTATTTGGTAAATATGTAGCCCCTCAAGTTGTGAGTAAGATTCTTGAAGAGGGTGAAGAAGGGTTAAAGTTAGGTGGAAGTAAACGTTTTGTATCTGTTCTGTTTGTAGATATTCGAGGTTTTACCCCTATGTCTGAAAAGGCTACTCCTGAAGAGGTTGTACAAATTCTAAATGAGTACCTCCACTTAACAGCTACTTCTATTATTAATCATGAAGGTTTCCTCGATAAATTTATAGGAGATGCTACTATGGCCATCTTTAATGCCCCTATTGAACTAGAAAATCATGCCCTTCATGCTGTAAAGGCTGCCCTTGATATGAAGGAAGGTTCTATAGCATTGGAGCAAAAGCTTATTGAGAAATTTGGTATAGGTGTTAAATTTGGTATAGGTATTAATACAGGCTATGCCGTTGTAGGAAATATTGGCTGTAAATTTAGGATGGATTATACAGGTATTGGGGACACTGTTAATACAGCAGCTCGGTTAGAGGCCAATGCCAAGGGAGGCCAGATCCTCATTAGTCAATCCACCTATGACCTTGTTAAAGAAGAGGTTGAAGTTGAAGCTTTAGGTGAGATAAAAGTAAAAGGTAAGGAAATAGTGATTCCTATTTATGGTGTACTGGGTTTAAAGAATAAAGGAGTAAATTGCAATGAACACGAAAGAAGAATACATTAAAGATATATTAAGTATGCGTAGAAGGTTAAATAAAGTGCCAACCGATGTAAACCGTGACATGGATCGCTTTGAGGATTATATGACCAAGGCCCTTAAGCGAGTAGATAAAGTAGGTTATTTATCTGCTAAGTTTACCCTAGAAGAATTACGTGCCACTCAAAAAGCCTATTCCGAGCTCCTCTAAGGGGCTCTTTTTTATCTTGTAGGAAAGTGCGTATTCTACACCTTCATTACTTCGCGAACTAATACGTGTCCTATGGACACTTTTTTTCGTTCAAGAAAACGGTTTTTTTCTTTAAATAATTCTAGTAAATTTTGTTGAATTTTAGAGAAAAGGGAGTATAATAAAAATGTTTTATGTTAATAATCAAATAAATAATTAAACAATTAATTAAACAGGGGAGAGTGGGAGATATGCTTTCTTATGAATTTTTTTTGGATTTAACCATTATATTAATTGCTGCTAAGTTATTTGGCATTGGTTTTAGAAAATTACATATGCCACAGGTAGTTGGTGTCCTTGTAGCAGGATTAGTGATTGGTCCGAATATGCTAGGCCTTGTACAGGAGAGCGATTTTTTAGTTAAGATGGCAGAACTAGGCGTTATTATGCTTATGTTTACAGCCGGCTTAGAAACAGACTTAAGTGAATTAAAACGTACAGGTGTAGCATCATTATGTATAGCTGCATTAGGTGTTATTGTGCCCTTAGGTGGAGGATATATCCTTTATTCTTTATTAAATGGAGGATTTGCACCTCTAGGCAGTGAAGCTTTTTTTAGAGCTTTATTTATTGGTGTCATTATTACAGCCACTTCTGTAAGTATTACAGTAGAAACCCTTAGGGAAATGGGAAGACTAAAAGGCAAAGTAGGAACGGCTGTTTTAAGTGCTGCCATTATTGATGATGTCATTGGCATTATTATTCTCACCTTTGTGATTGGTTTAAAGGACCCTTCAAAGGCTTCAGTCAGTGTTATTGTAAATACTGTGGTCTTTTTTGCATTAGCAGGAGTAGGGGGCTATATTATTAATCACCTCTTTAAATATTTTGATAAACGCTATGGCAAAAAGAGAAGGCTGCCTATTTATGGTTTTGCACTTTGTTTACTTATGGCCTATGTGGCAGAACATTATTTCGGAATAGCAGATATTACAGGTGCTTATGTAGCAGGTATTATCCTTTGTAACATTCGTTCTTCTGAATATATTGTTGAAAAGATAGATATTAATTCATATATGATTTTTAGTCCTATTTTCTTTACTAGTGTAGGCTTAAAGACAGAAATAACAGGTGTTACACCAACAGTCATTATCTTTTGCGTAGGCTTTGTATTAGTGGCATTACTTTCTAAGATAGTGGGCTGTGGTTTAGGGGCTAAGCTTTGTAAATTTAGTACCTCCGACTCCTTTAAAATTGGTGTAGGAATGATGGCCAGAGGTGAAGTGGCCCTTATCATCTCACAAAAGGGCTTAGCTACAGGACTTTTAGACCCTAATTTATTCCCAGCGGTTATCTTTTTAGTAATCTTATCTTCTGTTATATCACCCATTGCCCTTAAGTTTTTATATAAAGATAGTACAGAGGCATTAGATGCTTAGGTAATTACCTACTGGGGAATAGAAAATATTACCTATTTAAGAAGAGGTATGTTATACTGAAGCAATGAAATGAAGGGGGATAAAGATGTATCGATTTAAGAATGATTATAGTGAAGGGGCACACCCTGATATATTACAAAGTATGTTAACTCATAATCTAGACCAAGTGGAGGGTTATGGTGAAGATATTTATTGTCAACATGCAGTACAAGCCATTAAAGCAAGAATAGAGAAGGAAGATTGTGAGATTCATTTTTTAGTGGGAGGGACACAAACCAATTTAGTGGCTCTATCTGCTTTTTTAAGACCTCACGAAGCAGTCATTGCTGTTCAGTCTGGTCATATTTTTACCCATGAAACAGGAGCCATAGAAGCAACAGGCCATAAAGTTATAGCCACTTTAGGTCAAGAAGGGAAGTTACGACTAGAAGATCTTCAGCAAGTAGTAGATAGTCATACGGATGAACATATGGTAAAACCTAAGCTTGTGTACATTTCCAACTCAACAGAAATGGGGACAATCTATACCCTTAAAGAGCTTCAAGCTTTAAGTCAATATTGCAAGGAGAAAAAGCTACTCTTTTATATGGATGGAGCCCGTTTAGGTTCAGCCCTTATGGCAGAAGGAAATGATGTTACCCTTAAAGATTTAGGTGAACTACTTGATGCCTTTTATATTGGAGGAACAAAAAATGGTGCCCTCATGGGAGAAGCGCTGGTTATTTGTAATCCCCTATTAAAGGAAGACTTTAGGTATCACATTAAGCAAAAAGGGGCATTGCTTGCGAAAGGAAGAGTACTAGGCATTCAATTCTATGAGCTTTTTAAAGAAGACTTATTTTTTGAACTCGCCGGTCATGCCAATAAAATGGCTCAAAAATTAAAAGAGGCCATTAGAGAAGAAGGCTATAGTTTCTTGGCTGATTCATCTACCAATCAAATCTTTCCTATTTTGCCTAATGAACTCATTGAAAAACTTCAAGCAAGCTATGACTTTCACCTTTGGCAAGAAGGCAAAGAAAAAAGTGCCATTCGATTAGTTACTTCATGGGCCACTCAAGAAGAGAGGGTTAGGCAGTTTATTTATGACATCAAGAACAGATAAATGGAAGCTTATAGGAGCTAAAGTACTTCTGTAAAAAGAACCTAAAATATCAGGAATATACAAATAGAGGGATTTAGGTTATAATAAGGTGACATAACAAATAGAGAAGCTGTTTTACAGGTTAAAACGGCTTTTTCTTTTTGTCTAAAATAAGGAGAGCCTTTATAGGGTATAATGAGGAAAAAGCAAGGAGGACATATGAAGAAACTACTTTTAGCTAGACAAGAATTTATGTATATTTTGATAGGTACGGCTTTATTAGCCTTAGGTATTAACTGGTTTACAGCTCCCATAGGTTTAGTTACAGGGGGTATTTCTGGAGTGGCTATTATTGTACAGGAGGTATCTACAGAGACAATAGGCTTTGCCATACCCCTTTGGCTAACAAATATAGTGCTTAATATTCCACTTTTTGTCATAAGTATTAAGCAGAGAGGTTTTGAGTTTGCCAAAAAGTCGTTATGGGCTGTGAATATGCTTTCTTTTGCTTTGTGGTATACAGAATTTATTCCAAAAGTTTTTCATGCAGGAGATGATTTGCTCTTAACAAGTGTATTTGGTGGCGCTCTCCTAGGACTAGGGATAGGAACGGTACTAAAATCAGGAGCCACTACAGGAGGCACGGATATGCTAGCTTCCATTATTAAATTCAAACGGCCTACCTTTCCTATTGCAAAATTGATGTTAGGTATAGATGCTCTTATTATTTTAAGTGGCTTCTTTATTTTTGGCTCAACAAAAGCCATGTACGCCATTATTTCTGTGTTTATTACTTCTAAAGTGATTACCAATGTATTAGAGGGATTGAATTATGCTAAGGCTGCCTTTATTATTTCTGATAAAAGTGAAGAGCTTGCTAAAATGATTATGGAAAAGATTCCAAGGGGCTCCACAGGGCTTAAAGCAAAAGGAATGTACTCCAAAGAAGATAGAGAGATGCTCTTTGTAGTCGTTTCTCAAAAAGAGATTACACGACTTCGTGACCTGATTAGAGCTATAGATCCTAATGCCTTTGTTACCATAGCAGATGTACGTGAAGTGCTAGGAGAAGGGTTTATCCAAGATTATAATTCATTAACTTTATAAAAAAGCATGAGTGGAAGCATAAAGGGAATAGATAGATAAATGATAAATGGGGCCATCACACTCATTATTTAGTGGGACGGCCCCTTATCAATTATTTTTTATCCTGCAACCGATAAACATCCTATAATCAATATTTCTAAAGCACTATATCTGGGTATTTCTTATGCGCCTTACATTTTTATTCATTAAATGTCTACCAAGATGTCTAAATAGAAATTTCTTAAAAGCAGACAGTTCCTGATGATGTTCCTTTAAAAGTTCATTTTCATCTGGATGTCGTAACGATTAATACGCAATCCTGACTGCTCACCATAAATTGTGTCAACATACATACCACCGTTGGCAAGAATTGTTTTATTGCTACCAATGTTTATATCACGACAAACAATTCGTACTTTATCAAGTCCAAAGGCTGTTGCTTTCTGCAAACCAAGATGTAACTGCTCTTTTGCATATCCTTTACCACGTTCGCTTGGACAAATGGAATAGCCGAAGTTTGAGGCGAATTCTATAGCGTCATCATCGTATTCAAGCTTGTGTCGAAAAACAATAAAACCCACAATCTTACCGTCACTTTCACGAATTGTCATATACCACGTTAATTTATCAGACATATTTTCGCATAACTGAAGCCAGTCTATTACATTGTCACATTTTTCAAGATAGTCCATACCTGGGATTCTGCTTGGGTCGTATGTAACTCTCTCCCGTTCAGCAGGAAATTCTGCCCTATATTTTTCAATTCTCTCTGCATACTCAGGAGATGGTTTCATCAGCTTAATTTCGCTCATTTTCTCTTGCCCACTTTCAACATAAATTATTTTTTTACCTAATCCTAGTATACTATCATTTTGGTTATAATAATAAAAAATTTAGTAAAAATATAAAAATTAATAATATTTTTACTATATCTTTAACACCCTTCTTCAAAACCCTATCCTATCTAGTAAACATATGTTCAAGGAGATTTAATTCAATATTAGTTATTGATGGTTTTAACAAAAATAAACAAATAATACTACAATTTTCGTCATTATTATAGAAATTAATTGACCCATGTAATACTATAGTAATATAGAGACTATCTATGCACATCAAATAGTAAAAACTAAGAGATGGAGGGGTTGTTGTGGCGAAAATTGGAGGGAAGGTATTTGGATTTAGTATTTTTGTATTTTTAGTGTTAAGCATTACAGTAATTGTAGTAACATCTTATAATTTCAACAGGCAGTTTGACGCATTAAAGCAAGAAGTAAAACAGTTGGCTGATGAATCCACTTCTTATATAGATGCCAAGCTCCTAGAAGTAGTCATGGAAAAGCAAGAAGAACACATTCCCGAATATCAACAGCTTGTTGAAAGAATGAAAGCATTCAAGGTTGAATGCAATGTAAATTATTTTTATACTCTTACACAAAAAGAACCAGGGATAGAGTATGTTAGTGCAGATTGTTCTGTCACAGAATCCTCATTCCTAGAAGAATTTCAGGCATTAGATGAAACAGAAGCAGCCTTTAGAGGGGAAGTCATAGCTACAGAGGAGCCAGAGGAAGATGACTATGGCATTTTTATATCAGGCTATGCGCCTATTTATAATTCAGAGGGAAAGATTATTGCTATAGCAGGTGTTGATGTAGATGTTTCACACTTTGTAGAAGTAAGAAGAGCTGTTATTCTTAATTTACTGGTTACCCTCGTCTTGCTTTTTATCATTTGTGCTATAGGAATTATTCTGTTTTCCAACTATTTAACTCAAAACGTAAAAAAGATAAATGAGAGTTTAGAGGCCTTAAGTCAAGGAGATCTTACCACAACAATAGAAATTAAAAGTCGGGATGAATTGGGTGGGATAGCACAGCACATCATGGGCCTAAAAGAGAGCTTGTATGAAATGGTAGCTTTATTTTCAAATGTTTCTAAGGAACTTAGTGAAGATATACAAGGTCTGGAAAAGATTTCAACCCATACGATATCTAATAGTAAGCAAATATATAGCATTATGGATGAAGTATCTAAAGGTATTTATGTCCAGTCAGAAGAAATGAATGATATTAATAAAAAGATTAATGAGTTTGGAATGGATTTAGAGAAAGGGATCTCCTCTCTTAACTCGGTAGTCACATCAGTTAAGATAATCGATGAAGAAGCACTGAGAAATAATGAATCCATGAAGACCCTTGAAGAGGCTGTTACTAAAGTAAGTAAGGATGCCAAGAATATTTTAGAGACTATTAAAGTATTTGGCAATAGATTTGAACAAATAAATAAAGTGATGGAGATTATTAATAATGTTGCTGGACAGACCAATCTTCTAGCACTTAATGCCTCCATTGAGGCGGCGAGAGCAGGTGAAATGGGCAAAGGATTTAGTGTAATTGCAAGTGAAGTCAGTGATCTTTCCATCCATTCTCAGCAGTATTCAATAGAAATTAATGGGTTGCTTAAAGAGCTCAGAGAAGCGACAGGTTCTTTGTTAGGTGTAACGGATGACCTGGATAATAAGCTGAATTATCAACTCGATGTGCTTAAGGACTCTCTTGAATCTTTTGAGAACATGATCAAATCCATGGAAAATGTTTTTTTTAACATCCATGCTATAGATGATACCATGAAAAATATTAGTATGGCTAAGAAAATTATTATAAGTAGTCTTTTAAATGTAACAAATGCTTCAGAAGAAATTTCAGCTACTTCACAAGAAGTGAGTGAACTCACGCATTCTTCAACAGAAGTTACTCAAAAATTAGAAGGTTATTGTGACAAGCTTAATAAGCTCATCAGGCAAAGTAATGAGATTATCCACCGCTTTAGGCTATAGGAGAAACTTCATAATTATTTCAAATAGGTTTATACTATAGAAAGTAAGAGATTACTTGAAAAAGGAGATAAATTATGGAATTAAATTGGAGCTTAGAGGAACTATATACCTCTTTCAAAGACGAGGATTTTATAGGGGACATGAAAAAGCTAGAGGAGCTTATTGAAAAAACCAAAACTTGGATAGATGAAAAGACTAAGAACCATGAAGAAGAACAGCAAAAGCTAGAGGAGTACATTCGACTTATTGAGGAGTTATTATTAGTTCATGAAAAGCTTTCTAATTTTACTTCTCTTACAGTGAGTATTGAATCTCAAAATGAGACAGCCAATAAATATAATGCTGTTTTAGAGGAAAAAATGAGTCACTTGGCTAGTAGTGATGCACGCATAACTAAATGGGTGAGTGAGATAAGCGACCTTGAGAGGATCATGGAAGTTTCTCAACTACTTAAGCAACATAAGTTTTATCTTCAAGAGTTAGTCGAACACCAAAAGCATATGCTAAGTGAAAAGGAAGAAGCTATCTTGGCACGCATGCAAAATACAGGTTCAAGTGCTTGGGTAACCTATAAGAACCTCTTGATTGCCACCCATAAAGTAGAACTTGAGGTGAAAGGGGAAAAGAAGAGCCTGCCGCTTACAGAGGTGCTTAACCTAGCCTATGATGAGGATGAAGAAACACGCAAAAAGGCCTATGAAGCAGAGATGGCTTCTTATAAAAAGATAGAAGAGGGAATTGCTGCCGCCCTTAATGCCATTAAAGGTGAAGTGCTTACGGTTTGTCAGTTAAGAGGCTATACTTCTCCGTTAGAAATGACCCTTAACGAGTCCCGTATGGATCAGGAGACCCTAGATGCCATGTTAGAGGCTATTAAGGAAAAATTGCCTTGTTTTAGAAAGTATTTAAGGGCTAAGGCAGAGAAGTTAGGTTATAAGAATGGATTACCCTTTTATGAGCTTTATGCCCCAGTAGTAGATAAAGAAATGAAATTCCCTTATGAGAAGGGGGCAGCCTTTGTAGAAAAAAACTTTCATACCTTTAGCCAGAACCTAGGGAACTTCGCTAAAAAGGCTATTACCAATCAGTGGATTGATGTCATGCCTAAAGAGGGTAAGGTAGGAGGTGCTTTTTGCTCTGCAGTGCACAGCATCGGAGAGAGCAGGGTAATGCTTAATTATGGAGGCAATCTAAGTGATGTAGTAACAATGGCCCATGAACTAGGGCATGGTTTTCATGATTACTGCTTAAAGGATGAAAGTATACTCAATATTAATTTACCTATGTCTTTAGCAGAGACAGCCTCTAATTTCTGTGAAACCATTATAAAAAAAGCAGCCCTTAAAGAAGCAGACCGAGAAGAACAACTAGCTATACTGGAGACGGAGATTAGCGATTCAACCCAAGTCATTGTAGATATCTACTCTAGGTTCCTCTTTGAGACAGCCTTCTTTGAGGAGCGCAAAGAAGGTCCTCTTTCTGTTAAAGAAATCAATAACCTGATGTTAGAAGCTCAAAAGGAAGCCTATGGAGATGGCTTAGACCCAGAGTATTTACACCCTTATATGTGGACATGGAAGCCCCACTATTACTATGCAGATGCCAACTTCTACAACTTCCCTTATGCCTTTGGCCTACTCTTTGCAAAAGGACTTTACAGCCAATACCTTAAAGATACAGAAGGCTTCCCTACTAAGTATGAAAAACTCCTACAGGTAACAGGTAAAATGAGTGTTAAAGAAGCCCTAAACACTATGAATATCAATGCCTCTGATAAGCAATTTTGGCTAGATTCTCTTGAGATTGTAGAAAAAGAAATCGATGAATTTATAAAGCTTTTAGAAGAAGTATAAGAGACTTGAAAAATAATAAAAACCAGTGTTTTTTCCTTTTTTAACAGGTTCAAGCACTGGTTTTTTGATGGACTTTTTAAGGTGCTTTTAATAGAATCATATGAAAGACCTACACTTTGATTTGGAATTTTGATAGATTAATTAAATACTACAACATAAAATTATTAAATACTATTAAAAATATTAATAGTTATAATATATAATAATTATTGACCATTAAGAATATGATGCGGAATTATTTTTTACAAGTATCTACAAAGTATTGCTAGATTTAATAAGTAAGCATAAAAAAGTATCTGAGTATTATTAAAGAAGAATGGTAGTATAACGGAGGATAACTTAGTAGATGCAATGTATATATGGCCTTTAGGGAGAAAATGATGGATAGCTATATTCGTGTATTTGCTTGGTCTCTTCTAGTCCAACTATAAAATAGAGTTGAAAAATGTGAGGTAAAGGATAATGTTTAAAGAATATGATGTAGTGAGAGCTAGCAAAAGATTAAATTTAAATGTTAATAAGGATAGGTAAGGAACAATCTTGATGGTTTTTGAAGGTGAAAAAAACAAGTATGAAGTAGAGTTTGTTGATGAAGGAGGAAAGACCTTAGATATACTTACAGTAGAAGAAACAAATTTAGAAATAGTCAATCCACAAGCAAAATTATCAGGACAACCATAGGAAACAATTGAAAATAGTGAAATGATACTAAAGAATATTGGAAAGTGGTTTGGAGGATGCCCATGAGGAGACTTGATAAAGAAAAGTTAATTCAAGAGGTCAGAGAAAAAGGTGTTGAAATTACTAATATAAATGACTTAATGAAAATCAATAGGAGATATAGGGACTTAGTTCCTATACTTCTAAAACACTTAAATGAGGTTACTGATGAAAGGGATAAGGAATTCATAGTAAGATGCTTAGGAGTAAAAGGCTTTGTTGAAGCTGCTAAGCCGTTAATTAGCGAATTTTATAAATCAAACAATGTTAGTTTTAAGTGGGCAATTGGCAACAGCCTATCCATTATTTCAGATGCTGAATCTTTATCAGAGTTGATTAAGCTAGTACAGGAAAAGGAGCACGGTATTGCGCGACAAATGATAGTTGATGGTTTAGGAGTGTATAAGAGAGAAGATGTAAAATCTGTCTTAGTAGAGTTGCTAAAAGATGATGAAGTAGTTGGACACGCAATTTCAGGCATTTCAAAGACTGGAGATAAGGATTTAATAAAGTATATTAAACCATTTATAACATATAAAATTAAATGGGTCAGAAAAGAAGCACAAAAAGCAATAAAGAAACTTGAAAAGGCTTAATATTTTAGGTGATACATTTAAGGATTGGATGTGAATAAAGCCGACCAGGGAGGCTATAAAGGTTATATCTGAGAAGATGATGGAATTAGAATCAGTATAGAGTAATACTTGAAAATAATGTAGCAACAGTTTTTTGGATGGAATTACTTTTAGTAAGAATACTACTATACAAGGAACTGGAGTCAAGGATTTAAAAGTAAGGGAAAACAATTTTAACTTAGATGTAGTTAATCAATATGGATATAAAAATACATACACATTAAATGCTCCTTATTAATAATGTGACTAAAATGAAACTAAGGAGAAGTACGGTTGAAAAATATATTACAGATAAAAACCATCTGGGATTTGCCAATATGGCCTCTACAGCTTCTAAATTAAGTGAAACTAC
>JAEYNQ010000012.1 GCA_023412455.1 Bacillota bacterium | reverse complement strand
GATCTATCAAGCAGAGATATTTGGGAATGATACGAATTCTTTTAAAGATGAAAGAGAAGTGTGTATTGATAGGCTATCAGAGATTATTAATGTAGATGTATCTGAGCAGGAAGTGAATTTAGACGGCACCAAGTTTACTCAGTTTTCTGTAAAAGTAGCAGGGCAGACTTTGGTGGATCACTTGGATATAAGAGAATTAGGTATAGCAGTACGTGGTAATAACGAAGTTCAGCTCAATAATTTAGCTACAGAAATTGATAGTTTAAATAAAAAGATTCAAGATGCAGGCTTAACAGGAAAAACAGTAGCCGATCTTAAGACGGAATTAGATACTCTTAAAGGGGATTTACCAGGATTACAAACAGCCCTTGCAGCAGCTATAACAGGAGGAGATGCCACTGCAATTAGCCAAGCAGAAGCGGACTTAGCAGCAAAGGAAACACAGATAGCCAACAAGCAAAAAGAAATAGATTTACTTGAAAGTCGTGAAAAAAAGGCTGCAATGATGAAGAACCTGGATTCCAAAGTATCAGTAACAACAACCGCAGATGGTTTATATGGAGTCACCTACAATGAGAATGGAGTCACACGGGTATTGGTAGACCCAACAGTAGCCACACTAGGTACGGATATAGGCTATAAGCTGGCCCCACAAAAGTTAAATGAGCAAGATGTGGATGGCTTATATGATGTCATTTGGAAAGACGGCGTTCCCTTTAATATGCAGGATCAGAATATGTCAGGTGAGCTAAAGGGCATTATTGATATCCGAGATGGCTGTGGCATACTCCATAATGCAGATGGGGTAAAATACAATGGGATTCCTTACTATATTAGTCGTATGGATAACTATGTACGTGAGTTTGCCAGGACTTTGAATGAAACCTATAGTCAAGATAGCGAGGGTTTTATACAGATTGAAGAATTTGTAGATGTAGTAGACCCTACAAGAACCATTAAGTATGTTAAGCGTGATGATAAGGGTAACTTAACGTATTATGATGCAAATAAAATGGAGCACCCCAAAGGAACAGCAAGCGAAGAGGAGGCAAGAGCCAATCGTGTAGAGCCACTTTATAAGCTCTTTACCTATTCTACAGGAAGCAGTACAGGAGAACCTGATCAAAATGCTTCCCTTGAAAATCAGTATCAGAATATGACAGCTGCTAACTTCTCTATTTCTTATGAGGTCTATGAGAGCACTGATAATATACGGACGAACTCTGAACATATTCCTAATACCGATGGAAACTTAGTAGTTAACCCTAATCCAAGTAATAACGATATATTAGCTGCACTATCAGCTCATAAATATAATAAAGGGATGTTTAAAGAGGGAGACCCAAAGGATTATATGGTAGCTATGTTTAGTGAACTGGGAATCAATGCCCAAGAAGCTCAAATGTATTATAGCACTCAAACATCTATTACAACCACCATTAGTAATCAAAGGCTATCCGTTTCCCAGGTGGACACAAACGAAGAGTTTACTAATCTTATTAAATATCAGCAAGCTTATCAAGCTTGTGCCAAAATGATTAATACTATTGATGGTATTTATGAAACCACAATATTTAAACTAGGCAACTTCTAAAGGAGGATAGAGTGATGCGCGTTACAAATGGAATGATTCGCCAGAATATGCTACAAGGCCTTAATACCAATATGTCAAAATTAGATACACTCTATAATCAGATGAATACACTAAAAAAGGTAAGTCGTCCTTCTGATAATCCTGTTATAACAGGTAGAGCCCTTAAGCTACGTATTAATGTATTAGAGACAGAGCAATATACAAGCAATACCAAGGAAGCAACCTCTTGGATGGAAACTACAGAATCCGCCCTTACGAATGTGAGTACAATCCTTACAGATATTCGGACACGATGTGTACAGGCCTCTACAGATATATTAGATACGGCTGACCGCCAAAAAATCCTTACAGATGTGACTCAACTCTGGGATCAGTTACAGCAAGAAGCCAATGTGACTTATGCTGGACGTTATGTATTCTCAGGTTATAAGACAGACCAGGCTGTGATGCTTCAAGAAGCTATGACATTGGAGGAAGATTTAACTTTAAATGAGGAGTATACTTTAAAAGCAGGAACACAGCTCAAAGCAGCTACAGAGCTCAAAGCAGGTTCTAGCTTATCTAAAGGAACAACCCTACAGGAAGATATCACAGTTGCTCAGGCAGGAGATACTCTTGAAAAAGATACAATCCTCAATAAGGGGACTGTCCTTTCATCAGGGACTACACTTCCTACAGGATTTGTCCTAAAGGCAGGAACCACGCTTTCAGCAGGAGATGCTGCCACATTAGCAGCAAGCTACCCAGGAGTAACCTCTCCTTTAACGGAAGACTTGGCACTAGAAAGTGATTTAGTGTTAACAGGGGATTTGACACTAGGAGGGGAGACAACCTTAAGGGCTGATTTAGTACTTGGTGGTGATATGAAATTACCCTCAGGAACAATTCTAGATAATGATGTGCAACTTTTGCAGGATGTGACTTTAACTCAAGATATGACATTAGGACGAGATGGGCTAGCAGTAGCAGGTTGCGTGCTAAAAGCAGGTTCTATTATTCCAGAAGGTGCTGTTAACCCAGTGATCTTTAATACAGAAGCTCATGGAAAAAATAATATTAGTGAAGCGCAATTCATTGAATATGAGATTGGTGTAGGAAGTACAATCAATGTCAATACCTTAGGAATGGCGGCTTCCATGCAAAAAATTGGGCAGGATATTCAAGAAATTATAGATGCTCTTAAGTATGCCGATGAAACAGGTGATGATACCAAGCTGAATGGGATATTCACCAATAAGATTAAAGACTTTGAAGAATCCCTAGCAGATATTTCTGATAAGAAAGCAGATTTAGGAAGCCGGTCCACAAGGCTTAAATATACGCAATCTCGTTTAGTAGATGATGAAACTAACTTTAAAGAGCTGCTATCTAATACAGAAGATGTAGATATAGAAGAAACCTATGTGGAATTCAATGCCCAATATATGGTTTATCAATCTGCCCTGCAGGCGACTTCTAAAGTGATTATGAATACTTTGGCGGATTTCTTAAGCTAACAATGGTTAGGCGTTATCCAAAAGCTACCAACTAAAAGAAGAGATCTCTCTTCTTTTTTTTAGGATTAATGAGTAAGTATATATAAAATAGAGGAGGAGAGAATAATGTTATTGAAGACAAAAAGCTTTGGAGAAATGGAGATAAATGAGGATAAGTTTATTACCTTTAAAGAAGGAATCCCAGGTTTTGAGGAAGTTAAGCAATTTATTCTTATAGAAGAAGAAAAAGAAAGCCCATTTTGCTATTTACAAAGTATAGGCGAACAGGATATCTGCTTTATTCTAACCAATCCCTACTTGTTTAAACCAGATTATGAGCCAGTTATTCCTAAACATTACTTTGAACAATTAGGTGGTGGGGAGATGGAAGAATTTGGAGTTTTTGTATTAGTAACTGCAAAAGGAGCCATAGATACAGCAACGCTTAATCTCATGGCACCACTCCTCATTCAGCAAGAAACAAAATATGGAATGCAAGTGATACTAGAAGGACAAAACTATACAACAAAGCATGGCATTTTGGATTTACTAGCAGAAAGGGGCGAGTAACGATGTTAGCTCTAACGCGTAAGAAGGATGAAGCCATTATTATTGATGGAAATATTGAGATTAAAATCTTAGATGTACAGGGAGATAAGGTAAAGATAGGTATTTCAGCACCTAAGGATGTAAGTATCTATCGCGAAGAGATTTACAATGTTGTTAAGCAAAGTAATGAGGGGGCCCATGAGGTAAATACCATAAATAAAGGTGTGCTAGATAATATTAAAACACTTATTCAGAAATAATGTATGGAAAATAGTTATGTAGCTATAAAATTATAGCAAAAATTGACGATATAAGGATATAAGAAATTGTGTAACTATAAATCGAGTTAGGAGGGGGACTATGAGGATAGGAAGTATAAATGGAGGGTCAGGCCCAATAAGTAATACAGTCACGGAATATAGTAAGGGGTCACAAGTAAAAACAGTTGAGACAGCTGAGGTAACGCCCAGTGTAAACGGGGGTAAAAGACAAAATGAGCAGCCAGAGGATACAGCCAAATCTTTAGTTGAAATTAAGCAACAGATGCTAACTAATCCAGGCTATACACCTAATCTACAAGATAAGATGTTAATGGAATCCATCGAACGAACCAATGCAGAATTGGTAGGGGCTAATCGTGAACTTCAAATATCTATTCATGATAAAACCAATCGGATCATGGCCAAGGTAGTAGATAAGCAAACAAAAGAAACCATCAAAGAAATTCCATCAGAGAAGCTGCTAGATATGGTATATAGCATGCTAGAATATTCAGGACTTATTGTAGATGAGAAGATGTAAAAAATAAGCCTAAATCATATCAAAAAAATTTAAATTTAGCTAAAGTTTCTATACCTATGAGTCGATATATTATTTGAAACTCACAATAAAAGTTAAATGGCCAAATAACTTTAAATTTATTTAACTATCAGAGCATGGAAGCTCAATTTAAAATTCAAGGAGGGATTATTTATGGGTACAGTTATAGCTCACAACCTATCAGCAACAAATGCATTTAACAAATTAACAGTTAACAACGCTGGAACAAGCAAAGCAATGGAAAAATTATCATCTGGTTTTCGTATTAACCGTGCAGGTGATGATGCTGCTGGTCTTGCTATTTCAGAAAAAATGAGAAGTCAAGTAAAAGGTTTAACTCAAGCTTCTCGTAATGCACAAGATGGTATTTCTCTTATCCAAACAGCAGAAGGTGCTCTTGGTGAAGTTCACAATATGCTAGGTCGTATGAAAGAACTTGCTGTTCAAGCAGCCAACGGTACAAATACAACAGATGATAGAGAGAAACTTCAACTTGAACTTAACCAATTAACTTCAGAAGTAAACAAAATTGGTAACACAACAGAGTTCAATACCATGAAACTTTTGAATGGTGGAGTATCAACTTCTACTACTGTTTCTAATGCAGAGGGTATGCCAGGGGTTAATATCATTGGTGGTTACAATACAATTACTGGTCAAGCAGCAGAGCTTGCATTTGATTTTGGTACTAATGGTATCCTTAATGGTGCTTCAGGTGATGCATGGCATAATTCAAGGATCTCATTTGAAATTGGAGGCAAACAATTTAGTATTCAGTTCGTGAAGGATACGGGTATGTCATCAGGAACAGTTTCAGCAGGTAAAGTAGGTACTGCAAATGTAACTATTAAGTATAATAATGGTAAAACTATCGATGAAGCTACATTAGACACTGCTATTGCGGCTGCTATTACCTTAATGTCAAAACAAACAATTGATATTGGTGGAGCCCAAATGAACCTAGGGTCAGCATTTGACTTAACTCAAACAGGTGTAATAAAATCTAAAACAAATGGTACCTTATTAGATGCTAATAGAGAAACAAGTATTACCAATGTAAAGGTTACGGGTCTTACTACAAATGATTTCCGTATTAAGCATAATAAAATAGGTGTGGCAGACGTTAAGGGTTCTGCACCAGAAGCAGATATTGAGTTTGCAGGTAAAACAGGTGTAGATGTATTAGGACAATCCTTTAACTTTAAAGGGAAAGATTATATCTTTACTAACGATGCTGCAGCAGAAGACACAGATAGTATTAAATATATCAAACTTACAAACATTAAAGATGGTAATGCTTCAAAAGCATTAAAATCAATTACAGCTGAAGAAATCGTTGATGAATTATGTAATGCACTAGGTGCTTCAACAGGTTTAGAAACTGACCCAGCAGGCAAGGTTACAATTACCAATAATGGTACTAGTATTAACTTTAAGGCAGGCCGTAAGGGTGAAGAAGCAACTGATGCCTTTACACAACTATTTGGTACTGGTACTGGTGCAAGTGGACCATCAGGTAAAACCTTCAAAGCTTCTCTTCAAGTAGGTGCTAATGAGGGCCAAATGATGGCTATTGAAATCAGTGATATGCGTGCTCAAGCATTAGGTATCAGTGGTAATGCCAATGCAAGTGCAAAAGGTAGTATTAAAGAGGGTGCAGCTGATGCTAAATTTACAAAGACTACTGGAGTAAGTGGTACAGGTACAGATAATATCATGACTCAAGCAGCCCTTGATATTACTACTTCAGAAAAAGCAACATCAGCTATTACTGTAATTGATAATGCGATTAAGCTTGTTTCTGAGGAACGTTCTCGTATGGGTGCTTACCAAAATAGATTAGATTACACAACTAATAACTTAAATACAACTGCTGAAAACTTAACAGCAGCAGAAAGCCGTATTCGTGATACAGATATGGCTCAAGAAATGATGAACTATACTAAGTTCAATATTCTTAATCAAGCTGCTCAATCAATGCTTGCTCAAGCTAATCAAAGCCCACAACAAGTATTACAATTATTACAATAATGTAATTACAAAAAGATCAGGAGGCGGAGGCGTGGCTTTCGCCTCTTTATTTATCTGTAAGCCTTTTGTTAAAGGGCTTAGAGATAAGTAAAGATAAATATACGAATTAGGGAGGCAATCGATGAAAATATCAGCATGTACTATTGTTAAAAATGAAGCAAAAAATATAGCAAAATCAATTTTTAGTTATCAGCAAGCTGTTGATGAAATAATCATTGTAGATACAGGCTCTACAGATAATACAGTACAAATTTGTGAACAATTAGGAGCAAAGGTATTACACTATAAGTGGAATGGGGATTTTGCTGCAGCTAAAAACTTAGCACTTGATGCAGCAATAGGAGATTGGATTATCTTTTTAGATGCAGATGAATGGTTTGAACCTGTTTTAGAACGAGGCCAATTAAAGGAGGTATTGCGACAAGCTACACAAGGTAACAAGGCAGAGCTATTAAAAATGAATTTCTATAACATTGAACAAGCTACAGGTGAGGTTGTTTCCCAGACAGCTATTGGAAGGATATTTAAGCATCACCCGGACATTCGTTTTGAGGGCCGCATTCATGAAGAAATAAAAAAAAACAAGGGAGAGTTAACCTTAGCATCAATAGAGGGACTTGAAATTTATCATTCTGGGTATTCAAAAGAGGTTATGATAGAAAAATGTCATCGCAACCTAGAATTACTGAATGCACAGTATGTAGAAGGGGATATTGATGGTACGCTGTACTTCTATCTTTGCAGAGAGAACTATTTCCTCCAAAATTTTGAAGAAGCTGATAGATTTTGTAAAAAGTTTTTAGAACAGCAAAATGTAGAGCAGCTTATAAGAAAAACGAATGTATTAGTCAGCATCTATGCATATAATATTCAGCTTAAATTGCAATTAAGTTATAAATATACTATCAGAGACATTGAAAAAGCAATAGAGTTAGCAGTAGAGAAATATCCACAGTTACCGCTACACTATTATTTAAAAGGCGTTTATTATAATCAGGTAGATAGTGCTATTGCGTTAGAAAATTTAGAAAAGGCAATAGAGTTACATTTCGGTTATAAAGGAGGCTATATTAATAACTTTGCAGTTCATTTACCTGATACTTACTATAAGCTTGCAGTCCTTTACGATTCAAGGAAAGAGTATAGTGTAGCAGTAGAGTATATTGTAAAGGCATTACAGCTGAAAAAATATGAGAAGAGCTATTTAAGAGAATTTATTAAGTTGGTACAGTTTGGAGAAACTGTAGATATTATTCTTGCGTTAAATACCTTATATGACATGAATAATGGAGAAGATGTTAAATATCTAACAGATTGTTTTTTGCACTCTAAATGTCAAAAAGCCTTTCTTTATTTCGCTAAAAAATATAATCAAGACTTTGATGGGCAAGATGAAACAACCTATAAGGCGATGCTATTACTCAACCAAGCAGACCAAGTTATTGAGACAGCAGTAAAGGGTTATGAAAAATCCAACTTAGAAACAGATAGGCTATTCATTGTACTAGGTATTTTTTATGCAAAAGATGTTTTTGTATTTAATACCTATAAACAATACCTTACTCCTGAATATGCAAAAATACTTTATAGCGATTTAGTGGGGGTACAAATAGGACAGCCTACTCAAGAGGAAATTAAGGCTTGGCGAGAGTTATATGTACATGTATTTTGGCATGCAAATGATGAAATGCTAAGTACTCTAGAAGATGTATTTGAAATGCTACCCAAAGAAGCAATACAGCTTATTCTAGAACTAATATTGCAAACGGGAGACTATAGCTATATTTTGAAAAAGTGTTATAAATTAAAGGATATTGTAACTGATGAAGGATTTTTAAGGGAAATAGATAAGCTTATAGCTATTAGTCATTTTTATAAGGGGAATTATGAAGAAGCTTTAAGGCTAATAGGAAATATGATTGAGTCAAGAAAAATTGATTTTGATTATAAGATTAATGAATGCTTAGACTTATTATGCTATACAGGGCTTTTTGAAAAAGATAGGGAAAAAGCAAATGCATTGGCATATGTTTATAAGCAGTATTTTAGAAGAACATTGCTCCACGTAAGTATGCTACAAACAAATCAATTTGATATAGAAGAAAATCCATTAGAGAATATGGAGTTAGAACAACTAGATATTACTCAGTTTGAATCATTAGTAGGTGAAGAACAACATGCCCCTCAATTTTACTTGGATTCATTGCTAAATGTGAGTCAGAAACAATTTGAAATCAATAATAAACAAGCTATTCAGAGTGCAATTATCCTCCTTCAAAATCAGCAATATAAAGACTATGCGTATTATACATTAGGGGAGTTGTTTAATCGTATTGGCAAATTTGAGTTAGCAGCTTATTGTTATCAAAATGCATTTAAGGAAAACCCTTGTCTTGCAAGTAAAATTATTGATAAGGGTAAGCCTAATAGCAATTATAGATATCATAAGATTATGGTAGATAAAGAAATTACCCATTGTCCTATTTGTGGAGAAAAGATGGCGAGAGACAAGGTTGTTTCTAGCTTGCTAAATCCGGACTTTACCATGGAGGATACAGTGATCAAACAGTGGAATTACTGTGAAAAGTGCCAGCATAAGGCACTAGAAAATGTTGTTGAGAGACCTTTGACAGGGGCATTTGGTGAATCAGAAGATAGATTAAAAACATATGAGCAGTATTTTTATGAAATCACTAAACATATGACACATGGAAAGGTCTTAAGTGTAGTGGGAGAAGGTAGAGAAGCACTCATGGTAGCCAAAGAGTATGGTTTCGAAGTAGAGGGCATTTATTATACTACTGGGGAGAAGAGCGTAAAATCTCTTGGTATGGAAGATGATGCATATTATAGAATTTATGATAATGAGATGTTAAACGGTAGGTTAGAACAAAAATATGATGTAATAACAGTACTAGATATTCTAAATAAAACTGCAGAACCTAAAGAATTAATACAAAAATTATTGCCCCTTCTTGGAAAAGCAGGGAAATTAATAGTTAGTGTACCTGTATATAATAGTGCCAAAGCTAACCTTAAAGGCAATAATGATAAGATTTATAGAGCATCCCAAAATGTTAATTTGTATTCCAAAGCTTCGATTATTAAATTATTAACTATGCATCAATTAACTGTTGAAGATTATAGAGTGTTTGATGGTGATATATATATAACGGCATCTAAATAAGGTCAATGTTAACTAATCTTATCTACTCTTAGTATTAAATATTGCAGTACATAGCCGATATAAACAATATAAATATTATAATGGAAAAATTGGAGGTGTGTTCATATGGCTTCAAATACAATCAGATTTAGTGGGATGGCATCAGGAATAGATACAGAGAGCATGGTAAAGGCCATGGTGGCTAGATACCAGACAAAGGTTGATGACAAAAAGAAAGAGCAGACTTTGCTTGAATGGAAAAAAGATGCTTATAAAGCCATGAATACAAAATTTTATAGTTTTTATACAGGAACAGCTAGTTTAGCTAGATTGCAGAGTACCTTTTTAAAAAAAGAATTAGCGAGTTCAGACACGAGTAAGGTATCTGTTAAAGCAACAGGGTCTGCACCGGAGGGGACACATACTATTAATGAGATAACCCAATTAGCAAAGTCAGCTACATTAGAGACTCATTCTATCGGAAAGGTATTAACTGATGCTATTAGTGGTGAGGGTGTAACGTCTTCCACTAAACTTTCTGAATTAGGTCTAGAAAATAATATATCTATTAAATTAAGTGATGGTTTAAAAACGAGTGAGTTAGAAGTAAATAAAGACTGGTCATTGAAAGACTTAAGTGATGCTATTGACGTAGTAACAGTGAGGGATGGACTCAATATAAGAGCAGAATATAATAGCATAAATAAGAAATTTGAGATATTATCTACAACAGGAAATGCTCAGAATATAAATATTTCTGCGGTAGACAGTAAAGATGATGAAGCTCTCAAGAAAATCGGTTTGAAAACAACTAATATTACTTCTAATACAAAGCTTTCAGCTCTTGGAATTAATTCGCAATATACCCTAGCTATTGGTACAGGTGGTAAAGAAGCTGAGCTTGTTATAAAACCAGATATGACTCTAGCAGAATTTGCAGCAGAAGTTGCGCAGAAAGCACCAAATATGAGTGTTAGCTTTGATCAAAATGCAGGAGCTTTCTTTATATCTAGTAGAAAAACAGGAATAAGTCAAGAAATTTCCATACGCGTTACACATGGAGATGCAGGGATGCATTCTGTACTAAGTAAGTTGGGCATTGGTAATCAAGGGAGCTCAGTATATCTAGGATTAGGTAAAAATGCGAGCATGAGTGCATTGGGAATTGTGGCAAATGATACATTAAGTGTTGGTTCTACAACGATAACTTTTACAGGAAGTGAAACAATACAAGATGTTATTAATAGGATTAGTGATGAAAACCCTAATCTGAATGTATTTTGGAGAGGGAGAACTTTTGAAATTAGAGATAAAGACACATTGGAGTTCGTTTCGTTAGATGTGAAAGATTCCGAAGGAAAACCGAAACATTTACTTATGAGTACAGCATATGATACAAGTACTAAATTAAGTGATTTAGGGATATTAGATGGGTATAATTTGAAGATAGATGATGGGCTACGTAGTTTTGATGTAGCTTTAAAAGGTTCTAATACTATACAGGATGTCCTAGATTTACTTAATGAGCAGATACCAAATGTTGAAGCAAGATGGGACTCGAGTTTATCTACGTTTGACATTATCAATACTAATATGGGGTCAGGAAAACCTGTTTCAGTAATGATTGAAGATAATGATAAAAATGGTACAAATATATTTAATATGACTACATTAACAGGAAAAAGTAGTGTCTCAGCTCAAGGTAGTAATGCACATTACAAGTATAACGGTATTGATATGCAATCTGAATCCAATTCAGCCACGGTTAATGGCTTAGAGATTACACTTAATAGTACTACCACAGAAGCTGTAACAATAACTTCTACGGCTAATACTGATGAGGCACTCAAATTTATTAAAAAGTTCGTAGAGGACTATAATAGTTTGATAGCTGAGGCGAATGAAAAGCGTAATGCAGATAGTGCGGGTAAACTTGAACCTCTTACAAATGAGGAAAAAGAGGCTATGAGTGAGAGTGATATTGCAGAATGGGAAAAGAAAATCAAGAATAGCTTACTAAGAAGAGATGACACCCTTACAGATACCTTATACGACATGCGTAATGCATTAGCAAGTATAGTAGAGGGAGGTAATATTAAAACGTTGTCAAAAATAGGTATTACCACTTCTAATGTGTTAAAGGAATATGGGAAATTAGAAATTGACGAGAATATATTAAAGGCAGCATTAGCAGAAGACCCAGAAGGTGTAACGACCTTATTTGCAGGAGGAAGAAGTGCTCAAACAGCATATTTAGAGGCTAATAAGGATAAAACAGCGGCAGATTATGAAGCTCTAACAGATGACGAGAAAGAAGTATGGAAAGAAAGAGTTAAGGGAATTGGTGAGAGATTGTACTCAGCCCTTGGTAAACGTTATACAGTTGTGACGGATGTAAAAAGTGGGACAGTTATGTTTAATGACCTTCTCATGGATAAAGAGCTGAAGACCATTAAAAGTGATTATGAAGTGCTAGTCGATCGATTAAATGACAAGGAAGATTATTATTATAAGAAGATGGCGGCTATGGAAAAAATGATGAATCAATTAAATAGCCAAAGCAATTATTTAAGTTCGTTAGCAGGCTTAGGAGGTAGCAATAAATGAAAAATCCTTATCAACAATATAAGCAAAATAGTGTACTTACTGCCCCCCCAGGTGAACTTACACTTATGTTGTATAATGGAGCCTTAAAGTTTTGTTCTCAAGCAGAAGAAGCCATAGAAAAACAGGATACGCAATTAAGTCATATTTATCTTATTAAAGTACAGGACATTATATCAGAATTAACCATTACTTTAGATAGTAAGTATCCTATTGCACAAGATATGGGTAGGTTGTATGATTATATTAATCAGTTATTAGTTGAAGCCAATATCAAAAAGGATCTAAAAAAACTGCAGGAAGCTAAAGACCTTATAAGAGAATTTAGGGATACTTGGCAAGAGCTTCTTAAAACAAAGAAATAGTAGAAGTTAAAAGCCCTAACTTTATGTGATATTAAAAATAAGTTAGGGCTTTTTGGTTCATAAGAAAGGAAGTGAAAGAGATGAAGAGAAAGCTTATCCAAGCCTTATTGCAACTTACACTTGCGCAGAAGCAAGCACTAGAAGAAGATAAAATAGAAGAATTTGAAAAACTCTTACAGCAAAGAGAAGAATTAATCAGCCAGTTAAAAGCATTGAATGAAAAAGAAAGTTTGGAATGGTCAGCTGAAGAACAACAAATCATAAAAGTTTTACAACAAACAGACGAAGCTAATAGCAAACTATTTTTCAAAGAAATGGCAGAGGCTAAAAATGAGATTGGTAAGATTAGAAACCAGAGAAAAGTAACCCATTTATATAATCATCCCTATTCTGCAGCAAGAGAAGAAGGAATATTTTTTGATAAAAGAGGAAGGTAAGTAGTATAGCTTAGATAGGGGGGATGAGATATGGAAGAGTTATTCCAAAGATTAAAAGCCATTATAGAATTATTAGAACAAATAAAGGTGTTAACAGATAATCAAACAACGGTACTCCTGAGTGAAGAAACAAGTTTGGAAAATGAAAGCGGTATACTGGATTTGGTGGAAGAAATGGCAACCTATAAGGATGAACTAATGACAGGGCTTAGAGAGCAAGAAGATGCTTTCCAAAAGGTGTATAGCTTATACAAAGAAGATTTAGCTTCTAGTAGCCAATTGGAAGAAATTCAAAAGCTAGTGGGATATATTCTACAGATGCAAGAAGCCATTGTTGAAATCGAGCAAAGCAATTTGCTTTTAATGCAAAAAAGGTCTAAAATAAAGCTAGATAAGGTAGTGCTCCCAAAGGATAATGCTAAAGTGACAGCAGCTTATCAAAAGCAACAAAAGAAAACTTCTTATTAAAAAGTAAAACCCTAAAATTAACAGTAAAATACTGAATAATAAACTTGACGACCTATTAAAGAGTATGATATATTTGATGTGTACCTTAATAGGTCTTTTTTTTATGGCAATTTTATGAGATTTAACACAAGTGGAGGTGTCAAAAGTGAGAGTACAAATTACTTTAGCTTGTGAAGAATGCAAGCAAAGAAACTACACCATGACAAAGGATAAGAAAAAACATCCAGATCGCATGGAAACAAAGAAATATTGCAGATTCTGCAAAACACACACACCACACAAAGAAACTAAAAAATAATTTGTGTGAGAAGTAGCCAGGGAGGAAATAGGTTATGGTAGAATTTTTCAGAGACTTTATTGCAGAAAGTAAACGAGTAGTATGGCCTAACAGACAAGAACTATTTAAGATGACATGTAATGTTATTGGGCTATCTGTAATGGTTGCGCTTATAATTTTCGTAATGGATTATGGGTTTAGTACCATAATTAGTCTATTACAAGGGTTATTATAATAATGGAGGAACAAAAATGGACAAGGCAAGTTGGTATGTAGTTCATACTTTCTCAGGCTATGAAAATAAAGTAAAAGCTAATATAGAAAAAGCGATTAAAAATCGAAATATGCAAGAACTCATCCACGCTGTAGAAGTTCCTTTGCAACAAGAAATCGAAGAAAAAAACGGTGTTAAAAAGACCGTACAGAGAAAAGTATTCCCTGGGTATGTATTAATCAAGATGATAATGACAGATGATACATGGTATGTCGTAAGAAATACCAGAGGGGTAACAGGATTTGTAGGTCCTGACTCCAAACCAGTTTCACTTTCATTAGATGAGGTTAAAAACATGGGAATCGATACTTCTGTATTGATGCCAAGTGTCCATATTGGAGATGCAGTAACGCTTCTTACAGGGGCATTTGAAAATTCAGAAGGGATCGTTAAAGAAATCCACCAAGCTAAAGGTACGGTTGTAGTGTCCGTTAGCGGTTTTGGTAGAGAATTCCCAGTAGAGATAAGCATGAACCAAGTGGAAGTGCTTATCTAAAGGCTACACCAGTTTTGATGTAAGCTTCAATATGAGTAATCATTAAATTACGACGCGCGAGTGGGAGGGAATTCCCCGCGAATACCACATTTTTTAGGAGGTACCAATAATGGCAAAAAAAGTTACAGGAATGATCAAATTACAAATTGCTGCTGGTAAAGCAACTCCAGCACCACCAGTTGGTCCAGCTCTTGGTCAACACGGTGTAAATATCGTTCAATTTACAAAAGAGTTTAATGAAAGAACAGCAAAAGATGCAGGTCTTATTATACCAGTCGTTATTACTGTGTATGCTGACAGATCTTTCTCTTTCATTACAAAAACTCCACCAGCTGCAGTTCTTTTAAAGAAAGCATGTAAAATTGAATCGGGTTCAGCAAACTCTATCAAAAACAAAGTTGCTAAGATTTCAGAAGAAGAACTTCGTAAAATCGCTGAACTTAAAATGCCTGACTTAAACGCATCAAGCGTTGAAGCAGCTATGAGCATGATTGCTGGAACAGCACGTTCTATGGGAATCACAATCGTAAAATAATCTTTAAATCTATATAGGCGCGTAACTTATTACGTGGGAGGGCAATGCCCCGATAAAACCACAAGGAGGTAAAGTAATGAAAAGAGGAAAAAAATATATTGAAGCAGCTAAGCTTGTAGACCGTACAGCAATGTATGAGCCATCAGAAGCTTTTGCATTAGTAGAAAAAACAAAAACTGCTAAATTTGATGAGACAGTAGAAGCTCATATCAAATTAGGTGTAGACAGCCGTCACGCTGACCAACAAGTTCGTGGTGCGGTAGTATTACCACACGGAACAGGTAAAACTCAAAGAGTTTTAGTATTTGCTAAAGGACCTAAAGCTGATGAAGCATTAGCAGCAGGTGCTGACTTTGTTGGAGCAGAAGATCTCATTCCCAAAATTCAAAATGAAGGTTGGTTTGAATTTGATATCGTTGTAGCAACTCCAGATATGATGGGTGTTGTAGGTAGACTTGGTCGTGTACTTGGACCAAAAGGTTTAATGCCAAACCCTAAAGCTGGTACAGTAACTATGGACGTTACAAAAGCAATCAACGAAATCAAAGCTGGTAAGATCGAATACCGTCTTGATAAAACAAACATCATTCACGTTCCAATTGGTAAAGTATCCTTTGGTACAGAAAAATTAAGAGACAACTTCCACACATTAATGAATGCAGTTATCAAAGCGAAACCAGCTGCTGCAAAAGGTCAATACCTTCGTAGCATCTCCGTTTCATCTACAATGGGCCCTGGTATCAAAATTAACCCAATGAAGGCTGAAGAATAATCTGCAAATAAATTAACAAATTTAAGAGGTATTATTTAACTTTATTTTAAGTTAGATAATGCCTTTTTTAATATAAACTCTAATACCAAACTTAGGTTTATTAATATTGATTTTGAGATAATAAGTAATTTAGGATAGAAATAGAACATAAACTAGAATATTTTTTTAAAGAATACTTTGATATAATAAAGAAATAGTAAATGATTTATATAATAAGTGAGTTATAAATAAGACATAAACGATAGAAATATAGGGAAATAAGAAATATTAACTTTATCAAAAGACATGTCGATATATAATATAAGTGGTTATAAAAGGGATAAAGTAAATAAATAGAGGTGAAATGTGTGAATATTGCACTTATCTTAGCAGGTGGGGTAGATTCCCGATTTCAAATGAATGTGCCAAAACAGTTTGTAAATGTATATAATCGTCCGATTATTGTATATACCTTGCAGGTATTTCAGAGCCATCCTGAGATTGATGAAATCATAGTAGTGTGTTTGGATGGGTGGCAGGAAATGGTTAAGGCCTATGGCAAACAATTTCAGATTACTAAATTGAAGGCAATTATTAGTGGTGGAGAAAATGGACAAATTTCAGCTCAGAACGGTATTATGTATTTAAAGGATAAAATATGTCAGGAGGATATCGTGGTTGTACATGATTCTATCAGGCCTTTAGTGTCACATCAAATTATTACAGATAGTATTCGTGTATGTAGAGTGCATGGAATGGGAGTGGCAGCTGTGACCACCATGGATACAGTGATGAAGACAGCAGATGGAATTGTTGGACGAGAAACTATATCAAGGTACTCTATTGTTAGAGTGCAGACACCTCAAGCCTATCAGATGAAGAAGGTATTACAAATCTATGAAAAGGCTATGGAAGCTAGAATTAACGGAGAGGTGGATATTAATAGCGTAGCCTCTAAGGTAGGAGAGGAGATTTTCTTTTCAAGGGGGTCAGATTTGAATTTGAAGATAAATACTATAGAAGATGTAGAGATATTTAAAGCACTTTATGAGATGCAACATAGTTCCAATAGAAAAAACACGGAAGATGGAGAAACATTATGAATATTGCCCTAATACTTGCGGGTGGAAATGGTAACAGAACTGAGCAAGATATACCCAAACAGTTTTTCAATATCTATGATAAACCAATTATTATTTATACATTGGAAGTCTTTCAGAATCATCCAGAGATAGATGGGATTATTGTATCTTGTTTAGGTGGATGGGTTAAAATTTTGCATGCCTATGCAATGGAGGCACGTATTAATAAACTAAAGTGGATTGTTGAAGGTGGAATTAATGGACAAAGTTCAGCAAGAAATGCTTTAAGAGCCCTAAAGGATACTTGTTTGGAAGATGATATTGTAGTAATTCATGATGGCATAAGGCCTATGGTTACAGAAGAAATTATTACAGATTGCATTGCAACATGCAGAGAATATGGTTCAGGGCTTGCAGCTATGCGTTGCCAAGAAACAATTATGGAGTCTACAGATGGTATAAAAGGCAATAAGGGGATTAATAGGCAAGATATTATGAGAGTTCAGACACCACAAGCCTATCTATATGGACGAGTATTAGGCGCTCATGAAGAGGCGTTGAGAAGAGGCATTACAGATGCAGTCTATACCAATACCTTGATGCTAGATTTGGGAGAAGAGTTATATTTTAGTAAAGGCTCTGAGAGAAATATAAAAATTACGACTATGGAGGATGTGCAGATTTTTAAAGCACTTTACGGAATGAAAAAGGAAGATTGGGTGAAATAATGAGGACGTTTCAGAAACAACAAATACTAGATATTATAGATAGTATATATGAAGTTCAGGAGCAAGTGAAACTATTTATTGTTAAAGGGGAATGGCTTACTGCTCAGAATTTATTGGCAGATTGTCAGGAGACAGCTGTGGAAGTGGGGAGCATAATTGAAGAGTTAGATGGAACAATTGATAGTATAATAGTTGCTTTGGAGGAGTATTGCAAAGCATTATTTATAGTATATAAAGGTGTAAGTACTAAAGAATGGGATACAAATAGCTATGAGGAAAGTAGTAGAAAATTAGACGAGTTTAGGAATAGGATATCAGAGGATATTATTAGTCGTTTAGAAGTTGTTTTTCTACCGTATAAGGCTTCCATGTGGGATTCACTAGAGAGTATTTACTTAGCTGCCATAGCAGACCCTAATTGTGATGCTTACGTGGTACCCATTCCTTATTTCGATAGAACAAGTAATGGTGCTTTAGGGAATATGCATTATGAAGGAACACAATATCCAAAGGAAATACCTGTTGTGGATTGGCAAAGTTATAATATAGAAAGTAGGAAGCCAGATATTATCTATATCCATAACCCTTATGATAATTATAATTTGGTCACTAGTATACATCCCAACTTTTATGGGGAGCGTTTAAAAAAATATACAAGACAATTGGTATATGTACCTTATTTTGTATTAGAAGAAATTGATAGTGATGATTTTATACAGACAAGAGGGATGCGTCATTTCTGTTTTTTACCTGGTACTATTTATGCAGATAAGGTGGTTTTACAATCAGAAAATATACGAAGAGTATACATAAATGAATATAAAAGTGAATTACAGAAAAGGAATCTAAAGATAGATGACCAAGAGATAGAGGAGAAATTTATAGCTCTTGGTTCTCCTAAGTTTGATAAAGTCATAAAGGCTCAGAGCGAGAAGTATTCAATCCCTAGTGAATGGCTTAAGATAATTCAAAAATCAGATGGCAGTTTTAAAAAGATTGTTTTTTATAATACGACTATTGGTGCTATGTTAGAGGATACACCACAGATGTTACAAAAGGTACAAAGTGTATTTGATTATTTTGAACAAAGAAAAGAAACATTGGCCTTACTATGGCGTCCTCATCCCTTGTTAGAAAGTACATTTAAGTCTATGCGACCTGAATACTATCCTGTATATAGACAACTAATAGGATACTTCAAATCAAAGCAGATAGGTATATTAGATCAAACTGCAGACCTAGAAAAAAGTATAGCATTATCGGATGTTTACTATGGAGATAGGAGTTCTGTTATTCCTTTGTTTTGTGCAATAGGAAAGCGAGCTCTGGTACAAAATATTAATAATAATATTCATGAAGAAAATGATTTTCCTGCTCCAGAGATAGGTTTGGGAGTTAAAGTTGATAATAAGTTGTGGTTTTGTCCGTATAACTATAATGCTATTTTTAGTATTGATATTTTAAATGGTAAGGTAGAGCTTAAAGGCTCCTTATTAAATGAAAAACGAGATCAAAGGTATCTAACTGGAGCCCCAATAGAAAAAGACGGTTTGATTTGTTTTGTTTCTACTAATGCGAAACATATTCAGGTCTATGATACAAAGTCCAATAAAAACTGTATGTTTGAAGAGAGTGATAATAATTATATAGGTTGTTTTTCAAAAGCGTATGAAGAAAAAGAGACTTTTTATATATTTCCAGCAAGTGCGAAATATATGGTAAAAATACGTCATAAAAATCAAGTAATAGAGAGGGACTATGCTATAGTTGCTCTCTATGAAGAGACTTTTAAGACAAAATATAATATCTTATCAAAGAGTGATATTTATCGGTATAAGAATCAATTATGTATGGCTATTTGGGAGAAACCAGCTATTTTGTTTTTTGATTTAAAGGCAGAAAGTATGCAGTATAAGATTCTAAAAAAGAGTAAAAGTGGATTTTGCTTAATGAGTGGTAAGGATAATTATGCTTACTTATTAGGGATAGATAGCCATTTAGTAAGATACAATTTGAAAGATGGAGAAGAAGAAGTATTTGAAATAAATATTAATTGTAAAACTACAGATTTTAAAATAGCATTTAGAGTAAGTGATAATATTTATTTTTGTACAGGTTTGGATAATAAGTGCTTAAAGTTTAATACTACTAGTTTTGCTTATGAATTAACAACCTTAGAGAAGGAATGGGGAATTGATAGTGAGAGTAAAGAGATTTATCGATTTGTTTATTTAGAAGAAAATAAGAGACTCTACCTAATTTCTAATTTCTATCGTTTAGCTAGTATTGATTTAGGCAATAACCACGTTAGCTATCAAGTATTAGAGTTTAATAAGGAAGAGCTAACTAACTATTATTTAGCTTATAAAGATGAAAATAATTATGCCATAGAAGAAAATAGTTATTGGAATATGAGTCGAGCAATAAGCTATACAGATCACACTAAGAAATCAATTAAGCTAGAGGAATGCGGCAAAGTTATCTATAAAAAATGTAAGGGATATTTAGAATGAGTTTAAGAATAACAAATAGCAAGAAAGGACATATTTTAAAGTATGTAGAGTAGGACAGATGACAAAAGAATGGATTATAGAGAGTGCGAAAAAAAGAGGCATTATTATTTTTGGTGCAGGTCAAAACGGGCTTAAAATAGCCAAAGTACTACATAACCTCAATATATCGATAAAGTATTTTTGTGATAATGATATTAAGAAAAGTAATCAATTATTTTTAGAGAATATAAGGTGTATTGATAGGGTGACTCTAAATAGTCACAGGGATAAACTCATAATAATTTCTATTTTAGAGGCACCAGAAGTATATGACGATTTAGTTAAAAATAATTTTAAGTATGTAGTAACGTGGGAACAGGTATATAAGTGTTTTGAGGAGGAAATTCTTCTTTTAGAAGAATATCCCTATATTAAGGGAAATGGTAAGTTTAAGGATATTCACAAAGGTAAGCGTTGTTTTGTTTTGGGTAATGGGCCATCTATAAAAGAGCAAGATTTATCTTTATTAAAAGATGAGATAACATTTACCGTGAATTTTTTTGCAAGAAACCCACAAGTAGAATTTATCAACATAAATTATCATGTGTTTGCAGATCCTGACTTAATTAGAAGAATAAAAGTTTCAGATAAAAAATCGGAGAATATGGAGAGTATCCTAAATATAGGAAAATATAGTAAGCAAAGGGTAGAATGCTTTGTTGCACATGTGCCTATTGATATAGATTGGGAAAAAGAAGTTTATCCTAAAAGTAGCAATGTAAATATTAACTTTTTTAAGCCTGTGTTGAGAAACAACTTAGCTATAGACTTTACACAACCTATAAGTGGTTTCTATACAGTGGTCCAATATGCTATTACGTTGGCTATTTTTATGGGGTGTTCAGAAATATATTTATTAGGTTGTGAATGTACAGATGTTGTTAATATAATAGAGAATCATGAAAAGGGAAAAACAAGTGGAAAGTATATAGGATATGAGTGCACGGAAGCTTATAATAGGATGATGAGAGAAGTAGTTAAAGAGAATCCTATCGAGAGACAGATTTATGGTGTGTGGAGATGGTTTAAAGATTATGAAATAATAGCAAGTTACTGTATGAAAAATAATATTAAGCTAAGAAATTGCACAAGAGGAGGTGTGCTGGAGTGTATTGAGCGAGAGGTTTATGAGGAAGTAGTAGGGACTAATAGATTAAACTGAAAAATAAATGATTACACAAGTAATTTTTAAAAATGTTTATTTTAGCATTAGGAGGTAATATGGAGAAATTTTTAGTAACAGGGGCAGATGGTTTTATTGGGAGCCATCTAGTAGAGGAACTAGTAATGGCAGGTAAAGAAGTAAGAGCATTCGTTTACTATAATTCCTTTAATTCTTGGGGGTGGTTAGACAAACTTCCTAAGGCGATTCAACAGGAAATAGAAGTTGTGACGGGAGATATTCGAGACCCTCATGGGGTAATCCGAGCTATGGAAGGGATAGATACAATCTTCCATTTAGCTGCATTAATTGCGATTCCTTTTAGCTATCACTCACCAGACGCTTATGTAGATACAAATGTAAAGGGAACATTAAATGTGTTGCAGGCAGCTAGACATTTAGATACAAGGCGTGTACTGATTACATCTACGTCAGAAGTATATGGTACAGCTCAATATGTACCTATTGATGAGAGGCATCCTCTTCAGGGGCAATCTCCTTATTCGGCAACAAAGATAGGAGGGGATAGGTTGGCAGAGAGCTTTTATCGCTCATTTCAATTACCGGTTACCATTGTTAGGCCGTTTAATACATATGGTCCAAGGCAGTCAGCTAGAGCGGTTATTCCTACTATTGCAATGCAGCTGTTATCAGGTAAAACAGAGATAACATTAGGAAGCCTAACACCTACAAGGGATTTTAATTATGTAAAAGATACAGTTAATGGTTTTATGGAGATCGCCAAGGTAGATGCAACCATTGGAGAAGAGATTAATATTGCAACCCAGACAGAGGTTAGTATAGGGGAATTAGCTCAAAAAATGATTCAACGTATTAATCCGCAGGCTAAAATTTTGTGTGATAAAAATAGATTACGTCCAGAAAAAAGTGAAGTAAGTAGATTATTGGGAGCCAATGAAAAGATAAAAAGGTTAACCAGTTGGGTTCCTAAATACTCCATAGATGAAGGATTGGCCAATACTATAGATTGGATAAAAGAGAATTTAGAGACATATAAATTAGACATTTATAATCTGTAGAATATAACCACATGGGTAGAAAAAATATATCTTAAAATGGTAAGGAGTTATGTGTAATGAAGCATTTAGAAGATATATGTATTGATATGACAACCACTCTTTCAGATGCAATTAAGAAATTAAATGAGATAGGATTAAAGATACTTCTAGTAATCTTAGAGAAACAGCTAGTTGGAGTGGTAACTGATGGCGATATAAGAAGATGGATTTTAAAAGGTGGGTCACTGGATTGTCCCATATCAGAGGTTATGTATAGAAATCCAAGAGTAGTAATAGAAGAAGAAAGAGACCGTGCACAAGCATTGATGTTAGAACAGCAATTAGAGGCCATTCCAGTAATTGATTCACAGGGTATACCTGTGGATATTATTTTTCTAAGAGATACTATAAAGGGGCAGGCAAAAACATATAATCAGATATCAGTACCAGTAGTAATTATGGCAGGGGGGAAAGGAACACGTTTGTCCCCCTATACCAACGTTTTACCAAAACCGCTTATCCCTATTGGATCAACAACTATTGTAGAGAGGATTATAGATTCATTCTATAAAAATGGATGTAAGGACTTTTGGCTTACTTTAAATTATAAAAAAAATCTAATAAAGGCTTATTTCGATGATAAAGACAAGCCCTATCAAATAAATTATGTAGAAGAAGAAGATTATTTTGGTACTTGTGGCAGTCTAAGCTTGCTAGAACAATCTTTGTCTCATACTTTATTTGTAAGTAATTGTGACATTTTATTAGATATTGATTATACAGATCTATATGAATTTCATATAAAAAATAGGAACGAAATGACAGTAGTTACTTCCTTGAAGAGTATTCAAGTTCCATATGGAGTGTTTGATTTAAAAAATGGGAGTGAAATTGAAAAAATTACTGAGAAACCGGAGTATAGCTTCTATGTCAATACAGGGATTTATGTATTAGAAGCTTCTGTTATAAAGGATATTCCTAGGGGATGTGTTTTCCACATGACAGACCTGTTAAATAAGTTATTACAGCAAAATAGGAAAGTAGGAGCATATCCAATTTCTGATAGCAGTTGGCAAGATATGGGTGAGATAGAAGAAATGAAGAAGATGATAGATTCTTTTAGATGAATGAACATAGGTGTATTATTAAAGACAGCCATAAATTAGGATGATAAGGTGAGTACATGAATGAAAGATAAAATTTTGATTACAGGTGCGAGAGGCTTTATTGGAAATGCAGTGACAAAAAGATTATCAGCATTAAATATAAAATATATTACTATTGAAGGGGATATCAGGAGTGATGCTACTCTGAGAAAGATAAATGGAGAAGAAATTAAGTGTTGCATTCACTTAGCAGGGAAAACATTTGTGCCTGAGAGTTGGGAAAAACCAAAAGATTATTATGACATAAATGCAAATGGAACATTAAATGTATTAGAGTACTGCCGTATATATAGCATTAAGCTAATTTTTATAAGCTCATATATTTATGGTGAACCTGAATATCTTCCAATTGATGAAAAGCATCGGATTTGTATTAGTAATCCTTATATGCTTTCTAAGTATATAGCTGAAGAATTGTGTGAGTTTTATGCAGATAAGTTTAATGTAAAGTGTACTATATTAAGACTTTTTAACGTATTTGGAAAGGGGCAAGACAAAAATTTTTTAATTCCATCTATCATCCAACAGGCTATAAGTTCAGATAAAATAGAAGTATTTGATTTGAATCCCAGACGAGATTATGTATACATAGACGATGTAGTACAAGCTATAATATGTGCTGTTAAATTTGATGGGAAGTTTGAGAGATTTAATATAGGATGTGGCAAGTCGTATTCAGTAAGAGAAGTTATTGCTTACATTCAAGAAATACTTTGTATATGTAAGGAAGTGCAGTGTAAAGAAACTATAAGAGAAAATGAGATAAAAGATACTATTGCAAACTATGATAAAGCAAAAAAAATGCTCGGTTGGGTTCCTAAAATAGACTTGTATGAAGGGTTAAGAAAAATGTTGGAGGTATAAAGGCATGAGCGAGCAATATATTCCTATTAACAAAGGCAATTATAGTATGGAAACAAAAGAACGAGAAGAGTTATTTGAACAGCATAGAGGCCAGGGCTGGGAAGCAGAATACAAAAGGTATAGAGAAAATTGGATAAAATATCCTAAAGAGCAAATTATTTCTGAGTATCCACTTCAAGTAGATATTGAGGTCTCGTCATTATGCAACTTGAAATGCCCTATGTGTTATACCATTACTGACGAATTTAAATCCAGAGTAAATACTAAGCTTATAGATGAAAAATTATTTTATAAGCTTATAGATGAAATATCAGGGAAGGTACCTGCGGTCAGATTAAGTTTAAGGGGAGAGCCTACTCTTCATCCAAAGTTAATAGATTTCATAAAATATTGCAAAGGAAATGGAATAGGAGAGGTTTCATTTTTGACTAATGGAAGTAAATTGAGTAAGGAATATTTTATTGAATTAATGAACGCTGGTATTGACTGGATTACTCTATCGATAGACGGTACATATGAAACTTATAATAGTATTAGGAAGCCAAATAAATTTGAAGAGATATATCAAAAGATACAAGATATAAGGATGATTAAGCAACAAGCTAACATGAAAAAACCTGTTATTAAAATACAGACAGTGTGGCCGGCTATAAGGGAAAATCCAACTGAGTACTATCAGTTGTTTAAATCATATGTTGACTTAATTGCATTTAATCCACTCATTGACTATTTAGATAATGATGAAGATATTATTTATGAAGCTAATTTCTCATGCCCTCAGTTGTATCAAAGGATGATTATTTATGCTGATGGCTTGGTTTCTATATGTTCTAATGATGAATTGAATGATGCAGTGATAGGTAATGCGAATATTGAAAGTATTTATAATATATGGCATGGTGAGAAGCTAAATAATATAAGAAATATCCATAAGAAATGCGATGGATTCTTGGATATTCAACCATGTAGAAAATGTTACCTTCCTAGAAAGACAGAAGATAATGAAGTAAGCATCATTGACGACAGGGAGATAATTATTAAAAGCTATATTAATAGAAGTCAAAGAATAGGAGAATAAAATATTATACATTTAATGGGATACAAAAATATATAAAATTAAAAGCCCCTAGCAAATATGGTATATTTAAAGACTGTGCCAAGTATTAAGTGATTCTAAAGGTAGTTATTAAGAGGAATGGCAGAGGCTAGTAGTAAATGTATATAAGAGAGGAAGATGTAGCAATGACTGGGATTATTATTCAAGCTAGGATGGGTTCTAGCCGCCTTCCAGGTAAAGTATTTATGGATTTTTGTGGTAAAAATTTACTCGAACACATTTTAGATAGATTACAATCTTTAGAAAAAAAGATGGATATAGTAATTGCAACTACTAACCTAAATATAGATGATCAAATAGAGATGTTTTGTCAAATTAAAGGGGTTAGTTGTTTTCGAGGAGAACCAACAAATGTTTTAAAAAGATATTATGATTGTGCTACATATTATCAATTTGATAATATAGTTAGGATGACGGGAGACAATCCGTTTCCTGACATTGAGGAACTACAAAGACTGATAGTTTATCATGAAAAAAATAATATGGATTTCTCTGAAAATTTTTCTGTGTTACCTATAGGGGTAGGCATGGAAATAATGACTTATCAAGCATTACAAACAAGCATGGAAAATGCATATTTACCTAAGCACTTTGAACACGTGGATGAGTATATTTTAGATTATCGACAAAACTTCAAATGTGGTACAGTTGAGGTGAATACAGTAAGCAATGCTCCGAGTATACGATTAACGGTGGATACGAAGGAAGATTATGAAAAGGCGTGTTACATTCTTAGAAATTTCAATGGGAAGTATGTTACAACTGCGGAAGCTATTGCTTTGAGTAAAGAGTGCGACGGAATGCGAAAGGAGGTTTAACGTTAAGTGAATATATTAGCTATAGGTGCACATTTTGATGATATTGAATTAGGGTGCGGTGGGGCACTTGCTAGGCATGTGGATCAAGGAGACAAAGTCATCGTATTTATTGCAACGAGCTCTGAATTCTCAAGTCAGCATGGTTGCGTGTTAAGAAATGGAGATACTGCATTAGAAGAGGCTAAGAAAGCTAGTCAAATAATAGGTTATGAGTTAATTATAGGAAATATACAAACATTTCGTTTAGAATTTGCTGAACAAGTTAATACACAACTTTTGAAAATAATAGAGACGAATGATATTGATCTAATTTATACCCATTGGGAGCAAGATGCACATCATGATCATAAGAATCTTGCATTAGCAACACTCCATTGCGCAAGGCATGTAAAGAGAATCCTAATGTATAGGAGTAATTGGTATGATTCTACTAAAGTTTTCCAGAAGAATTTTTTTATAGATATTACTCAGACATGGGAACGAAAAGAAAAAGCTATCAGAGCGTATAAGACAGAAAATGAACGAGTAGGAGATGTTTGGATAGAATATTTTAAGAGGGAAGCAATGAATAACGGATTACAAATGGGAGTGGATTTTGCTGAAGGGTTTCAACTAGTAAGATGGCTTGTTTAGATTATTTATTAGTGAATTAGTAGTACTATAGTTCATGTATTTAGCTAGGAGGTAAATGATGCAAAAAAAGGAACCATGCTATATTATAGCTGAAATCGGTGGGAATTTTAGAGATTATGAAACTGCCGTTCGTTTAATAGATGAAGCAGAAGAAAGTGGAGTAGATGCTATAAAATTGCAAACATATCGAGCTGAAACCCTAGTAAGTAAAGAAGCAATGTTTGATATGGAAAATACAGGGGTTGTTGAGCAGGAAGAATACTTTAAAAAATATGAACTGGATGAAGAGATGCATAGAAAAGTATTTGAATATGCAAGGCAGAAGGGATTAGATATATTTTCTACTCCTTCTCATATAACAGATGTCTATATACTTGAAAAACTTAATGTAGATGTATATAAAGTTGGGGCGGATGATTTAACCAACTTACCCTTTCTTGAGAATATAGCACGAATAGGCAAACCTATTATCTTATCTACAGGAATGGGGAATATGGAAGAAATAAAAGAAGCAGTTGAGACTATTTTAGCTGAAGGAAATAATCAGATTACTATTATGCATGTAGTAAGTCTTTATCCAACAGTAGAGGAATTTGTAAATTTAGAGGCAATTAACACACTAAAGAGGGAATTCCCAGAGTTTAAAATTGGGTATTCTGATCATACATTAGGGGTTGATTCTTGTATCTTTGCAGCTGTACTTGGGGCTGAGGTAGTGGAAAAGCACTTTACATATGATAAAAATGCAGATGGACCCGATCATATGTTATCAGCCACAAAAGAAGAAATGAAATATTTAGTAGATAAGATTAGGTTATATGAAGCAATGCGGGGGGATGGTATAAAAAGGCCAATGGGTGCAGAGGTCAAAAATAGAATTAACAATAGAAAAAGTATTGTAGTTACACAGAAGATAGCAAAAGGTGAACAATTAACGAAAGATAAATTAGATATTAAAAGACCAGGAACAGGAATAGAACCTAAGTATCTGCAACAAGTATTAGGGAAAGTAGTAGTTAGAGATATAGAAGAGAATACAGTGATAAACTGGAAGGATATTAGGGAAGAAAGCTAATGTATTTAAGTACTACTTAGTGGGTATATGTGGTGACGAGAAGGAATAAACCTTGTGTGGTTGTTATTTTGAAGAAGGAAGAGATAGAATGTATGCAATTTATGTTGAAAGTTCACAACAAAGAGGGATGGGTCATTTATTTAGGGCTTTAAACTTCACAGCCTACTTAAGAGAAATAGGTGAGAAATATATAGTATTTATTAATGATGATGCAATATCTATAAATATATTAAACAGACAACAAATACCTTATTATGTTTTAGGTAATGAAGTAGAGAAAGGAAATCTAATTTCAGATGTTATAAGGAATTTTAGTATTGATGTTATTTTACTAGACCGTTTTTCTACTTCTTTTGAAGTGTGTAGTTTATTAAAAAAGCAGAACATTTTATTAGCTGCTATAGATGATTGTGGGACTGGTGCAACATTATTAGACATTCATTTCTGTAGTATGCTTTTTGAGAATTTAAAAGGAAAACATATACTCAAGGGTAAAGAGTTTTTAATTCTAAATTCAGAAATACAAAAGTATAGACGTATAAGGACTAAGGTTGATAAGATACTTGTAACTCTAGGAGGTAGTGATACTTATGGAGTTACAGTAAAAGTTATAAGGATTTTAAAAAAATTAAATTATAAGGCGGATATAATAATTGGGCCACATTTTAAGTTTCATCAAGAACTCATGAATGAACTAGATGAAGGCTTTAACGTGTTTAGCAATGTCGAATCATTGATTTATACTTTTTCAATGTATGATTTAGCCATTACGGGGGGGGGAGTAACCTGTATTGAGGCAAGTGCATCAGGGTTACCATGCCTTATAGTAGCTAACGAATTACATGAAATAGATATTGCACGATATGTAGCAAGCTTTGGTGGTGCTATTTATTTAGGGTATCATCAAGAACTCAACAAGCGAGATTTTATTCTACATAATCTAGATATTAAGCAAATGAGTGAAAAGGCATTACAGGCTTTTGAATTAAACGGAGCAGCTAATATATATAGAGCTATTGAAGAGAGGAGGAAAAGATGGAAGAAAAAGTGGTAGTAATACACCAACCTGATTTTTTACCGTATTTAGGCTTTTTTGATAGACTATTAAAGGCAGATATATATGTTGTACTTGATAATGTGCAGTATGTAAATGGCACTAGTAGGAGTTGGATGAATAGAGATAAGGTGAAGACACCCCAAGGTGAGAAGTGGCTTACCGTTAGTGTCAAAAAAACTAAGATTAATACACTTATTAACGAGGTGGTTTTGTCAGAGACAATCGATTGGCGACGCAATAATTTAAATTTGATTATCGCTAACTATAAAAAAGCCAGGTATTTTGATGAAATAATGCCTTATATTGAGGGATTATACCAAGTAAAAGAAGATAAACTGTGGAAATTTAATCTGCATGGACTTAAGATACTTATGCAATTATTTAATATAGACATTCCAATAATCCTTGCAAGCGATCTTAAACCTGAGGGAAAGAAAAATGAATTAGTAGTGGATATTGTAAGAAAAGTAGGCAGTAGGCGGTATCTCTCAGGAATAGGAGCAAAAGACTATTATAGTCCAGAATCATATGAAGCAGCTGGAATAGAGGTGCTTTGGCAAGATTTTGAACATCCAGTGTATACCCAACAATTTGAAGGGTTTATCCCATATCTAAGTAGCATAGATCTCTTGTTTAATTGTGGAATAGAAGGCTCAAGGAAAATATTACGACAAGATAACAGATGAAGATGAAATCACTAAAGGTCATAAAGAATAAAGGACGTATTATTACTTAGGATGATAATAAATAGCATGATTATTTAGATAAGATGTTAAAATACATAATATCTATTTACTTATCATGAATCTCTAAAAAATAGGTCAAGAGAAGTAAAAGTTAGAATGTTTAAGACTATGGCATGTGGATACTGGATGTATTTTTGAGAATTTCTAAAATGGATATTGGGGTGAAGAAAGAGTATGGGGTATATATAATATGAAAAAGAAGTTCATTTTATTTGGTGCAGGCTTTTATGGAAAATTATTTCTAGAAGAATTAGGAGAAGCTAATGTTTTTGCTTTTGCAGATTGGAATTCAGATAAGGTAGGGACATACATAGAAGGAAAATCAGTTCTATCTGTTTCACAGCTGAAAAAGATACAGGAAGATATTATAATCTTTCCAACTATAGGAAGGGAGAATAGGCAAGCAGTTATAGATTCACTCAAAGAAAATGGATTAGGAGGTAATATTGTATTTTCTCCTTATTTTGAGAGGGTAACAGTGTCTCCAACGGCTTTTTGGGGGAAAAATGTATGGGCTGAGGGTAATAATTATATTTTTGAATATGCGGATGTTGAGGACACAGAAATAGGTTATGGCTCCTATATCTCTTCGAAAACCAGGTTATCTGGTACAAAAATAGGTAGATACTGTTCTATTGGACCCTATGTAAGGGTTGTGAGAGGGCAGCATCCAACTAAAGATTTCGTATCTACTCATCCAGCGTTCTATGCAGTTAATCATGCTATTAAGTTTTCATATGTAAAGGAACAGAAATTTAAGGAATATCGTCCAATTGATAATAATTATGTAATAGAAGTAGGAAATGATGTATGGATAGGTGCTAATGTTACAATTATGGAGGGTGTTCATATCGCAGACGGGACTATTGTAGCAGCAGGGGCTGTAGTCGTAAAGGATACAGAGCCATACTCAATTGTAGGTGGTGTTCCAAGTAAAGTAATTAGATATCGTTTTTCAGATTCAGATATTCAATTTCTTCTAACTTTAAGATGGTGGGATAAATCAGAAAAATGGATTAGGGAACATGCGGAGTATTTTGAGGACATTTCTAAGTTAAGAAATCATATTCACCAGGAGAAAATATATGAGAGAAAATAAATTTATTTTTGGAACGTCTATAGCTCCGTTTGACATTGAGAAACAGAAGCGAGCAATTAATTCTTGGATACAATGTGGAGTAAAGATTATTTCTTATAATGCTGAGGAAGAAATTGTTGTTCTAGAGAAGGAATTCCCAGAGGTAACTTTTATTAAGGCTGAGAGAGATACTAGAGAAGTTTTTGGTAAGCCTTATACCTATATGTACGATTTGATAAAAATGATATGCCAAGAAGCAGAAGATGACGCATTGTGTGTCATAATAAATTCAGACATTGTGTTGAATGGTTTTACAGAAAATATAAAAAAAGTTATTATAGAGAACTCAAATCAATCCTTAATATATGCTCATCGTCAAGATGTTTTAGACTTAGCTAATTTAGCTGAGAGCAAAACTTCTATAGATGGCATTGATATTTTCTTTTTTAAGAAGGATCTAATAGATATTTTAGAGGATGATGGTTTAGTTATTGGTCAACCTGTATGGGATTATTGGCTCCCATTAGTATGTAAGTTAAAGGGGAAAAGACTAGTAGAATTAAAGAATCCTATCGGATATCATTTAGTACATCCAGTAAGGTATCAATCCGGAGTAGAAGAAGAGTTTTGTGAGAAGCTTAGTTGTAAATATTTAGGTGAAAAAGAAAATAAAACACTTGAGTTTAGAGAGGAGATATTATCCTTTTTTACGCAAACTGATAAATCTATTTGTTACGTAAATCCTTCAGTAGAGGAAAAATCAGTATTAGTTATAGTAGAAAAAAGAGATTTACGAACAGTAGAAAGCCTACTGAATCAAACTCATACGAATTTAAGGATATACTTTGGAAAGTGGGAAGAGGTAGAAGGAGAGGCTATCAAAGAAGAATATATATTAATTGCCACAGAAGGTATAAGATATCACGCCACGTTTCTTCAAATAATGATTGAACAGCTAGAGACTAAACATGTAAATTCTTTAACTTCCATCGTTAACCTGATAATGGAAGAGAATAACCAAGAGAAAGAAAGTATATGGGTAGGGAGTATTAATTGCAAGGAATATAAGCACATAAATCAAAAATTAATTAGAGGGTGTACACTTTTTAAAGTTAAGGAACTTATTGAAGATAAAGGGGAGTTAACTATAACATCTTCAGAACTTCAACTTGTTAATTATTCCATGAAACACTTTCTGACAAAACAACTTATGCAATATAAACGGTATTGGATTACACCTGCTGGTAAACAAACTCAGACACTTCTAAAACGGATGAAGCAAGATGAACAATATATTATAGGAGTACTGGATAATAATCCTATGATGTATGAGAAAAAGGTTATGGGCTTTAACTGTTTTCCTATAAATAAGGCAAGTGAGTTAAAAGAAGACGAAGCCATTATTATAAATTCAAAACTATATAATAAGGTACTTTACGAGCAATTAAAAAAGATAGTGCCAACAGAGAAAATCATTATATTTTGATAGCTAAAATGAAGGAGTAAGATAATAATGATAGAAGGTTTTTTGAGTCATCCCTGTTATAGAGAAGATATACAAAAGTCCACATTTGTAGAAATTGATTGGAGCAAACTGAATAATAAGAAAATTTTAATTTCAGGAGCTACAGGTATGATTGCTTCTGTGATAATTGATATTATCATGGAACGAAATAAGGGTTTTGAAGAAAACATTCAAGTAATTGCAATAAGTCGAAATGAAGAGAAGGCAAGAAAAAGATTTAAAAATTATTTAGGAAATACGAATTTCAAGTATTTATCGCATGAAGTAGAGAAGCCTTTGGAAGAGATAGGTGAGGTAGATTATGTGTTACATGCAGCAAGTAACACACATCCTTTAGCTTATTCACAAGATCCTATTGGAACGATAACAGCTAATGTTGAAGGGACACGTCAACTATTAGAATATGCTAGCTCACATCATGCTAATAGATTTCTCTTTTTTTCTTCAGTAGAAATCTATGGGGAAAATAGAAGAGATGTAGAAGTATTTGATGAAGCTTATATGGGTTATCTAGATTGTAATACTCTAAGAGCAGGTTATCCTGAAAGTAAACGTTTAGGAGAAGCCTTGTGTAATGCTTATGGGGCACAAAAGGGACAAGAATTTATTATTGCTAGGTTATCTCGTGTTTATGGTCCTACTATGTCTCAACAGGACAGTAAAGCGATTGCACAATTTATACGTAAAGCAGTACAGGGAGAAGATATTGTATTAAAGAGTGATGGTAGCCAATATTATTCTTACACCTATGTAGTAGATGCGGCTATGGCTATTTTTTATATTTTGCTTTATGGAGAAAGTGGAAGTGCTATTAATGTAGCTGATAGAAATTCTGATATTACGATGAAAAGTTTGGCTGAATTATTGGCTGAGGAAGCAAACGTTAAAGTGAAAATTGAGGCTCCTAGTGATATTGAGAGAAGAGGATATTCTAAGGCAACAAGAGCAACGTTAGATGCAAAAAAATTAGTGAAATTAGGATGGCAACCTCAAACTTCCATTAATCAAGGTATTAAGAAGACAGTGCAAGTTTTAGCAAGTCAAAAAAAAGTATGTAAGCAATATGGGGAAGTAGCTTGTAAAAACTATTCTAGTATGAAAGAAAACGAGGTTATTATGAAAGAAAAAGTTATTATATTTGGTTTGGGGCAAAATTTTAAAATGTATCATAAATTTCTATTAGAGAATTATGATATTGTTTGTTATACAGATAATGATTGGAGTAGAAGTGAACTGGCAAAGCCTTTTATTCAGCCTTCAGAAATTGTAACACTAGATTATGATAGAATAATTATTTGTGCAGTAAATTTTTCAAAAAGTATTAGAGAGCAGTTAGTAGTTACATTAAATATTAATAGTGAAAAGATATTAGACATTTTAGATTGTCTTGAGGACTGTGCACAGCAAAGGGTCTTGAAATCCATAGATGATTATAAATTACGTTATAGAGATGATTTATTTCCATTACAAGAGGGAAATATGTGGCTTTTTACTAGGGATTATTTTGCTGAGGCTGGTAGTGTAGATTCACACTATTTCTTACAAGATATATGGGGGGCAAAAAAAATAAGAGAAGCCAACCCACTTAAACATTATGATATTGGATCGAGATTAGAGAGTTTTATTGCCCATCTATTAGTTTTTAGAAAGGAAGTTTTTTATATTGATATTCGTCCACTTTCTGATGAAATAGAAGGATTGAAGTTTGTTCAAGGAGATGCCACAAACCTAGAGAATATTCCGGATAATTCTATAGAATCCCTTTCATCATTTCATGCCCTAGAGCATTTTGGATTAGGAAGGTATGGTGATCCTGTTGACCCTTATGCCTATGAGAAGGCAATAAGAGCCTTTATTAGAGTGTTGAAGCCAGGAGGACGTTTATATTTGGGCGTGCCAATTGGACCTACTAATAAACTAGTCTTTAATGCACATAGGATATTTGATCCTAGAACTATTATAGAGAAGTTTGAAGAAGGAATGAACTTAATTGATTTTGCTGTTATTAAAGAAAACCTACTCAAAATACAAAATATACCTATAGCAGATATTGAAGGAATAGTACATACTATTCCAGAATATAGTTGTGGATTGTTTGAGTTTGTAAAACGTAGTAATTGATAAGGAGGGAAGGTGAGTGAGTAAATCAGAAGTTAGCAAAATAGAATTATTTCTTTTTGGAGCTGGTCAAAGAGGAGTAGAGATTAAGAGGATGTTAAATAATGGAGGATTAAATATAGCAGGGTTTATTGATAATAATCCTGATAGAATTTCTGAGGTGTGGCAAGATAGTAAGATTTATTCTCTTGAACAGTTAAAGGATAGATCCAAAGAACATGTTTTTATTATTGTATCAGTGGAAACAGTACATGCAAGAGAGGGGATTAAGAATCAATTATTAGAAGCAGGTTATGAGAGAGGGAAGGATTTTGTCTTATGGTCTGAACTTATTGAAAAAGTAGAAAGTGGTGCATTTCATTTATTAGGAAGTAATAGGAATTTTAATATGTATCAAGAATTAGAGAAGATGTACCGCCAATTTGTTTTCCCTGATTTAGAAATTACTTCAGACCAGGATACATTTAGGCTTATTTATAATTTAATCGGAACAAATGACGGAGAAGCTATCTATATTAGATATTATCTTAAACAAGCATTAAAAGCCCCTGGAGATGTGTGTGAGTTTGGTATAGCACAAGGAGCAACCTCTGCACTTTTAGCAAATGATATTAAGGGATATGATAGAAAACTCTGGCTTTTTGATTCCTTTGAAGGTTTGTCTGTTCCAACACAAGAGGATGAACTCAAGGATGATATTTTTAATTATGGAAATATGGCTAAATATGCCTTTAGTATGAAATGTAATGTAGCTGAAGTAAAGGAACGACTTAAAAAAGGAAATATAGATGAGGCCTCTGTTGAAATAGTACCTGGTTTTATTCAAGACAGTATTCAAGATAAAGCATTAGAAAAATTGAAAAAGGTATGTTTTGCATATATTGATTTTGATTTATATGAACCCATAGCAATAGCTCTAGACTTTTTACATGAAAGAACTGAGGAGGGTAGTGTAATTATTGTAGATGATTATGATTTCTTTTCAACAGGTGCGAAAACGGCTGTAGATAGATTCATAGAGAAACATAAACAAGCAGGAATTTATAGTTTTTCTAAACCTATAGAAAGTGCAGGCCATTTTTGTATAATTGAGAGGATAAAATAACATGAGGACGTATAAAATTATGTATTATTGAGAGGAGCAAGAAAGTTGAAGATTGCACATTTTAGCTATAGTGATACATGGGGAGCTTATGGTGCAGCTTATGAGCTCCATCAATGTTTACAACATATGGAAGTTCAATCTACTTTTTTTGTAAAAAATAAAACTAGAAATGATGAGTCTATTATAGAGTTGTGTTATGAAGATACGTTAGATACAAAACTAAAATATGCTATCGATCAGGTATACTTTAAGAAAAACCATGAGGATAGGGTTACTATTAGTTCTTTTGATGGACTAGGAATAGAATGGAATGAAGAAGTAATGAATCAATTGGCTCAGTATGATTTATTTCACCTTCATTGGATTAGTGGACTACTTAGTACAGAGATAATTCATAAGCTTATTACACTAGGTAAACCTGTTATATGGACAATGCATGATTTCCAGCCTTTTACTGGAGGATGTCATTATCCAGAAATATGTACCAAATACCAAAAGAATTGTGATCGTTGTCCTCAATTAGTTAAGAATAAGTTTAATATTACGAAGGAACAGCTCTTAGATAAAAAGAAGGCTTTTTCAAACAATATTCATATTATTGTGGCATCAAAATGGTTAAAAGATATTATTCAACAAAGTACAGTTTTTAATAATTCAATTTGTAAGCAAATTCCTATTGGGGTTAATATGAATGATTTCTCACCAATGATAAAAGAAGAAGCCAGGAAGCAATTAGGGTTTAAAAAGAATGATAGGATTCTACTGATGGGAGCACAATCAACAAAATTAAGAATTAAGGGTTATGACTCCTTAAAAGATATGTTTGAGATTTTGAAGAAAGACAAGTGGATTCAAGGACTAATAGAGAGAAATTTACTGAAAGTTGTAACTTTTGGTGCTACTGGTGAAGAATTATCACAATTAGGTATTTCAAGTATACATATGGGAGTTGTTAGGGACAGAAAACTTCTAAGAGAGATATATAGTGCTGCAGACGTATTTTTCTTCCCAAGTATACAAGAAACCTTTGGAATGACAGCTGTTGAGGCTATGGCATGTGGAACACCTGTAATTAGTTACAATGTATGTGCTATGAGAGAAGTTATAAAGAATGGAGTGAATGGCTATAAGTTTGAAGTTGGTGATTATAAAGGAATGGCAGAAACTACTGTTGCTATTTTGAAAAACTGTATAATAGATAGGGAAAGATGTAGGAAAGAAGTAGAGAATGAGTATGCTTTGAAAACTGAGGCAGAAAGCGTTTTGCAGTTATATGAGGAAGCTCTTGAGCAAAAGAATACTAATCCTATTACATACACAAGAAGTAAAAGAAATGAAAGGCTTGAGTATTTTGTTGAAGTGTGTAAGCAAGAGCTTATTTCTGAGCAAGAGTCTAATCAAGTGTTACTAAAAGAAATATTATCACCATATCATCCAGAAATAATTTCATCTCTTAAAAAGATAAGGGATTTGGTAGAAAAAGAAGTAATAGTTGAAGGGAAAAAGGTTTGTATTTATGGTGCAGGAGATCTTGGATTAAGAGTCCTTACTGCATTAGAAGAACTAAAAATACCTGTGGTAGGATTCTGGGATTCAGATGAAAAAAAATGGGGCAGCACATTAAGAGGTTATTCAGTAACTTGCCCTCAGAAATATAAACAAGAAGATAATTATATTATACTAATAGCAGTACTACAATACTCCGTAATTGCTGAGAAGTTATCAAAGTTAGGGTTTACTGCAGATAGTAACTTTTTCTAGGAGAATGTACAGATGAATAGAATTTTGTTAGTGACATCAATAGCACCAAAAGGTATTGAAAAACAGAAGATAGCTATAGAATCATGGTTAAGGTACGGTTTTGATATTATTTCTTGTAATACAGATAAAGAAATAGCAGTATTACAAGAATTATTCCCACAAGTGATATTTGAAACAGTATATAGAACTGGAGAAGAAATAACGGGCTATCCATGTCCTTATATTTTTGATATGTTTCAAGCGCTTAAGAAAAGAGATTATGTTACATATGGTATTATTAACTCAGATATTGTGTTTTATAAGTTTCCAAGAGGGATGTATGAGTTTATTGTTAAAGAGGCAAAAGATTCGTTAATCTATGTCAGACGACAAGAAATAACTAATTATAAAGATGTGAATGATTTTAACTTTCATATGGAGGTTGCAGGTATTGATGCCTTCTTTTTTGATAGCTTAGTAATAAAGCATTTTGAAGAAGCGAAGCTGTTTATTGGTGCAGCTGCTTGGGATAGTTGGATGCTTATTAATGCTAAGCTGAAGGGAATTCGTGTAAGTGAACTTATTAACCCAATAGCTTTTCACCAATGTCATCCAATTAAGTGGAGTCGTGATATTGGAAATGAGTTGATAGGATTGTTACTTAATAATTGCTCTTCCTATATTAAAGATAATCAAACCATGGATAAATTTTATAAGATTTTTACAAAGATTCTAGGAGAATATAATAGTGCAATTTGTTTCTGTGAGGAAAAAATATCTGAGATTAAAGTGGGAATCTTAATAGAAGATCGTTATATAGAGACAAAGCAGGAGCTACAAAAGCAGACTCATAAAAAATGGATAATTATTAAAGATAAGATAGAGGCAGTAGAAAGAGGAATAGATTGTATAATACATATTAAGAATTCTGTTCGTCTATACCCTTGTTTTATAGATTGTGTATTGCAAGTTATGAATGATTTTTCTATTAGGAAGGTAAAAATTCCTACTTATTTCTTAGAAATAGACGAAAAGAATAAGTATTTTAGTTTAACAAATGCGGATTATGGAGTTATTAAAAATTTTAATGATGTAGTAGGAGAATGTATTAAGGTAGAGTTTATAGAAGATTATTTTGATAAGGACAGTAATGAAGATAAAATGTTTATGCAGCCTCTTTGCTATACTGAAGTGGATAAATATTCGTATACAGAAAGTGGAACTTGCATTCAAGGAGATGTATATGTTTATCCAGCTGGATTTAGAGCACGTCAATTTGTAAAAGAGGAATGTAATAATGCTAAACTTAATATTATAGGCTTTTGTGATAGAGATGTAAGTAAATGGGGATTAGTGTATGAGGGAAAAGAGGTGTTTCAACCTAATGTATTAAAGCAATATAATCAGTATCATAAAGTAATTATTGTTTGTGATGCGTATGAAGATGAGATTTATGAGAGTCTGAAGGCATTTTTGCCAACTGATAAAATAGTGAAATTAGAAGATTGTAGAGATAGGAGTATTAAAAATTGGAGTAACATTATTGCGAATCCATATAAGTGGCTTCAGCTTCAAGAAGAACAAAAAATAGATTAACTATATTGTAGTTTTGAAAGTAAATATAGTTCTAATGGTTTAAGTATAAAGCAGAGAGGTGGGCTAAGTTGAAAATAATTACATCTATAATGCCAACTACTATAGAAGAGGAAATAAAAACGCAACAAAGGGCTATAACGACTTGGCAAGAGGCTGGATTTGAACCGATAGCTTGTAATCGCATAGAAGAAATCGAATTATACAAGAGGTATTTTCCAAATGTAAAATTTATTGAACTTTCAAGAGATGCAAGTAAAACATATAAAAAAACTTATCCCTATATTTATGACCTTATTCAGTTACTAGAAGGCCAATTGCAGAGTTTAGACGAAATTGGTGGAATAGTTAATTCGGATATTTTTTTTAGAGGGTTTAATTCAGAAGACATTACTGCAATATTTGAAGGCAATACTAAAAAATTATTATGGATGCATAGGTATGACATAGATAGTGAAGAAGATTTATCAGGTGAATATTACTTTTCAGGTTTAGATGCTTTTTTTATGAGCAAGGAATCTATGGGAAAGTATAAGGATGAAGGATTTGTAATGGGTCGCCCAGAGTGGGATCACTGGATGGTCTATATGGCAGAAGATATTGGCTTGCAAACGTTAGAAATTAGAAATTCAGCTATTTATCATAAGCGACACCTGCAGCGTTGGAGTGCAAAAGAAAGTAATCAGGCAGTCATGTCAAAAGCAAAGGAAAGAGAACAACTAGAAAATTTTACAGAAGAGTATTACACACAAACAAATAAAGTTTTATCAGACTTATCTTTAAGTGTTTATATGAAAGGAAAGGCAGAAGTAAATAAGGATAGTTATGAGAACTTATCCAATATAGATATGGTTTATGACCCTAATTTGTACCTTTTCTTAAGTGATAAAATGAATTATTATAAGGTAAATGCTTTAGCATTTCAGCCCGGAATTTGTTACATTAAAAATGAAAATGCGTATAGAATATGTGCTATGCATGGAGAACTAAAAGAGAAGTATAGTAAGCAATGTGTATTTAAAAAGAAGGGTGTTCAGGGAGAACCTTTGATAGTAGGAGACATAATGGCATACGTAGATTTTAAAAACCTCTCTTTTTACAATCGACTTGGAAGATTTTATGTATATACGGCAGGGCGTGCAGCTAGGTTATTGTTAGATTGTCTAAATACATATGGGATAAAGCCTTTAGGAGTGGTGGATAGTGATGTTACTTTGGAAGGAAGTATGTGTATGGGACATAAGGTATATAGGCCCAGTGTTTTAGAAAGTCAAGACGAATATGACAAGGTTTTAATTGTAAGCAATTTGTATTCCGAAGAGATATATAGTAAACTATCAAGTTATATACAGAAAGAGAAATTGATTCTACTATAGATAAGATATAGATTTAAAGTAGGGGGAAAAAGAGTATGGAAAAAATTAATATGGAAACGATAATTAATTCAAAGGAAGAAAACACATTTATTGATCTTATCGTTTTTTTGCAAAAGAGGTTAGTTTTGTATGGAGCAGGATAAATGGCAAAATATTGCATTTATAGTTGAAAGAAAATGGGTATAAATCCTTTATTATGTGATAGTAGTAGGAGTAAAATAGGGAAAAAGTTATTAGGTATGACAATCTATTCATTAGAAGAGATAATACAAATGGAAAATGATTTCTGTATTGTTATTTCTAGCACCATATATTTTCTAGAAATAAAAGAATATATCAATAAAATATATGTATATACCATAAGAATGAAGATATAGTAGATATTCCAGAATTTATTATGGGATTAGGATTAGATTATAAGTGTTACATAAGACATTATTCAGATAATGATTTAGAAACTGTGTTTTATGCTATCTAAAAGTGTAAGCTGTTAATTATACTATTGTTCTTTTAATGTTTATATAAGTGTTTTAATGGAAGATGTTGTTAAACTTAAAAAGTTGACAAGCCTATAAAGGCATGTTATACTAGTCCATGTTGAGAACAGAATACTGTACCGCAGACAGTAGGTGCCCTAGTGGCTTAACGCAATGCAACCTACCGAGGTCTTTAATAAAGAGGACGGAAGTATGTCGTTTTGCCTGCGGATAGATAAGCAAAACGATTTTTTTTATTGAGTAAAACAAGGAGGTGTAACAATGGCAAAAGTAGAACAAAAACAAGTGGTTGTTAACCAAATTAAAGAAAAACTTAACGGAGCTTCATCAGTTTTATTAGTTGACTATCGTGGTCTTACAGTAGAACAAGATACTAAACTTCGTAAAGAACTTCGTGAAGCTGGTGTAGAATACAAAGTATTCAAAAACACTATGGTTAACTTTGCTATTGAAGGCACAGAATTCGCTGAGATTGCTAAAGATCTTGAAGGACCAACAGCTATGGCTATTTCTTATGATGATGCAACAGCAGGCCCAAGAATTCTTGCAAAAGTGGCAAAAACAAATGATAAACTCGAATTTAAATCAGGTGTTGTAGAAGGTCACTACTATGACGCAAAAGGCATGTTAGCTATCGGTAACATCGCACCAAGAGAAGAGTTACTTGGTCGTTTACTTGGAAGCTTCAAGTCACCAGTATCAAGCTTTGCACGTGTTATCAAACAAGTTGCAGAGAAAAAGGCAGAACAAGAATAATTATATTATAATAAAAAATTACGGAGGTGCTTACAATGGCAAAATTATCAATCCAAGAAATTATTGATGCAGTTAAAGAATTAACTATTTTAGAATTAAACGAATTAGTTACAGCATGTGAAGAAGAATTTGGTGTATCTGCAGCAGCAGGTGTTATGGTTGCAGCGGCTCCAGGTGCAGCAGCAGCTGAAGAAAAAACAGAATTTGACGTTGAGCTTACAGAAGCTGGTGCAGAAAAAATCAAAGTTATCAAAGTTGTTCGTGAAATCACAGGTCTTGGCTTAAAAGAAGCTAAAGAAGCTGTAGATGGCGCTCCAAAAGTTCTTAAAGAAGGTATCTCTAAAGAAGATGCAGAAGCAATCAAAGCTAAACTTGAAGAAGTTGGCGCAAAAGTTACATTAAAATAATTAATAAAAACAATAAGGAGTTGTGAAAAAGCTCCTTAAATGATAAAGAGGATTTTTAACTCATATTAGTGAGTTAGAAATCCTCTTTTTTTAGGACCGTAAGCGCTTACGGGGTTCTTTCCAGAGTTAGTTGCTTTGAAAGTAATATTGTAAGCGCTTCAAAATGTAAGCGCTTCAAAATACGACGTAGTGTAAAAAGTATAAATTAATGAGTAAGCGCTTCAAAATAGGACGTAGTGTAAAAAGTATAAATTAATGATAACCTTTAAAAAAGACCAGGAGGTTATCCAATGAATGATCATGAATTAAATATATGGAAAGAACGTTTTACTGCTCAAAAAGCCAGTGGACTTACTGTTCTTGAGTGGTGTGAAAAAAACAATATTACCAAACATACATACTACTATTGGTATAAACAAATTAGAGGTTCAAAACCTAAATCAGCTAAGGTACCATCACCTACTTTTGGTGAAGTAAATCTAAATCCACCCAAAGTAGAATCCTCGGGTATTAAACTCTCTTTTAAAGGCGTTGAAATTTCTCTTCTTAACAAAGCCGATATTGAGCTTGCAGTAGCTGTCATTCATGAACTGCAAAAAACATGTTAAACAGCTTTATTCAAAATACACAACACATTTATATTGCATGTCAGGCAACTGACTTTCGTAAGCAAATTGATAGTCTAGTAGCCCTTGTAACAATGCAGTTTAAGTTAGATCCTTTTTCCGAAAGCTGTGCTTTTGTTTTTTGTAATAAGAAGAGAAATGCCCTTAAA
>JAEYNQ010000320.1 GCA_023412455.1 Bacillota bacterium | reverse complement strand
CCAAATTTTAAAATGAATGGTCTTTTGCCATACTTTGTAAGGTTTCACCAGCTATTCTATAAACCGTCCAATCCTTCATAGGCTCTGCTCCTAAAGAGAGATAAAAATCTATACTGGATTGATTCCACTCTAGGCACCACCATTCCAAGCGTCCACAGCCACGTTCTACAGCAATTTTAGCTAGCTGCTTAAGAATAGCCTTTCCATAACCCTGGCCCCTATATTGAGGCTGAACATAGAGGTCCTCCAGATAAATACCTGCTCGTCCCATCTTATTCCCCTCACTTTTTAATGAAATAACTTTTTAACGAGTTAGCACTTAATAAATTCAAACTATCAGTTATTCTTTATAATTTTAACCTTATCTACTCGTTTCCCATCCATTTCAAGTACTGTCACTTGATATCCCTTATATTCAAAGGAGTCGTCCTTCTCTGGAACTCTGCCTAACTGATCCATTACCCAACCATTTACAGTAACCGATTGTAATTCTTCTTCTATCGTCTTAATATCCAATACTTCAAATACCTTATCAATATTGGCATTTCCTAAGACAATACATTCTGTCTCTGATTTTCTTTCTATTTCCCGACTCACTTCATCATGTTCATCCCAGATTTCACCTACAAGTTCTTCTAAGATATCTTCTAAAGTAATGATACCTATCGTTCCACCAAATTCATCCAAAACTACTGCGATATGCAATTTTTTGTGTTGAAGCTCTTTTAATAATGCACCAATTTTTTTATTTTTTGGAACGAATAAGGTGGGACGAATAATTTCAGATACCTCTTTATCTGTATGATAAACATAATTATGGAAGTCTTTTTGATAGATAATTCCTACCACATGATCTATAGTGCCTTTATACAGTGGAAGCCTTGAGTAGGCTGTTTCTGCGAACACCGATGCAATTTCTTCTTTCGTTGCTTCTGCAGATACGGCTGTAATATCCATTCGTGGTGTTAATATATCAATAGCTTCCTGTTCTGTAAATTCAATAGCGCTTCGTATAAGCATACTCTCTTGTTCATCAATTCCACCCTCTTGCTTTGCTTCTTCTACAATGGATAATAATTCTTCTTCTGTGATTCCACCCTCATCAGAGGATTTTATAATTAATGATAATAATTTCTTCCACTGTTTAAATAAAAAGTTGAAGGGTGTTAATAGTACTATAAGAATATTTAAAAACGGAGCTGCCAACATGGCAAATTTCTCTGGTGACTCCTTAGCAATACTCTTTGGCGTTACTTCACCAAAAATAAGTACAACGATTGTCGTTACTGCTGTAGATACACTTGGACCTGCCTCATTTCCAAGTAGTCTGACAAAGAGTACCGTTGCTAATGATGCACTTAAAATATTTACAATATTATTTCCAATCAAAATAGTGGATAATAAGCTGTCATAATTCTCATACAACCTCATCACGAGTCCTGCTTTTTCATTTCCCTTTTCTGTCATATTCTTAATACGAATTCTATTTAATGATGAGAAAGCGGTTTCTGTTGCTGAAAAATAGGCGGACATAATAATACATCCAAAAATAATTATAAGTGAAAGGGTATCCCTATCCAATTTAACTTCCTCCCTTTGTTTTAAGCTTATCTATTGCTCTAAATCTATTTTCTATACCTTATTCCTGCTCAGTGAATTCTTTCTCCTCCTTCCAACTGAAGGAAAAAATAAACAACAAAAGGCATAACTATGTAGGGATCTCTTACATAGCTATGCCTCATCTTCTTATATTTTATAATGATTTGGTTCGTTGCCGCGTCACTATCTGGGTCTTCCACTTGTCTTTCCTCCAAAATAATATATAATTGACATTATATCAAATTTATTGTCAAATAGCAATTACAAAAGCTTTCATTCTTATATATCCCATCCTCTATCCTTTCATACACAACTTCTTTCCATTTCATTTTCATAGTGCTTGAGCTTAGTAGCCAGTAAACTAACCGAAACTATCATCATTATGACTTCTGTGATGGGCTGTGCCCAGATCATACCCTTAAATCCAAAATACTGGTTTAAAAAAAGTAGTAAAGGCACATAAAGGAAAAGTTGTCTTACTAATGTAATAGCAAAGGCATACTGGGGTTTACCCATGGCTTGAAAAGTACAGCGGCTCATGGCTATAGCACCTACAAATAACAAAATAAACATATTAACTCTTATATATTGACTACCAATGGCTACTACCTCCTCTGTACTTGTAAAAATGCCAATAAAAGCAGGGGCAAAGGCGCCAAACAAGCACATAACTCCTAATTCGATACCACTTATTACCCCTATGCCTGCCTTCATTATTTCGAACATCCGTTTGTAGTTTTTTGCACCATAATTATATCCCATGATGGGTTGTGTTCCTGCAGCAAATCCTTGATAAATATAGCTTCCAAACGACATAAGTTTTTGAACAATCCCCATTGCTGCAACAGTTAATTCCCCGTAGGCTACTGCTAGATTATTGTTAATGACATAAGCAATAGAAGTGAGCAATGTTTCTACTGTAGCTGGAACTCCCACCCAAAAAATTTCTTTCAGAATTTCAACCGTTGGCTTCAACAGATGTACACTTGGCCTAAGAATGGTTTTCTTTTTGGCATAAAATAAAAGACTTGTAAACATACCAGCTCCATTACCAATAACTGTTGCAATAGCAGCACCTGTAATCTCTAAGTCCAGTGCGAAAATAAAAATAGGATCTAGAATAATGTTTGTAATAGTGCCAATGACCATACCAAAGACAGAGTATTTTACAGAGCCTTCACTTCTTAATAACTGGCCAAATGTATAATTTCCCATTGTAAAGAAACTCCCCAACAAAATGACTCTGACATATTGGGTTGTAAACCATCTGGTATTCTCTCTTGCTCCCAATCCGTCTACAATCTGTGGTAGAAATAGTAGCCCTAAAAATGCTATGATGATACTGCTTATCAAGGTTAGTTCAAATCCAATGGTCAGTGTATGCCTTGCCTTTTTTATTTCCTTTGCCCCCATACTACGTGCAATCAAAGAAGCGGCTCCTGTACCCACCATATTGGATATTGCCATGCTCACCATCATAACGGGATAGGCCAGATTAACCGCTGCCAGTTGATAATCATCATGAAGTAGCCCTATAAAAAAAGTATCTACCAAATTATATAGCACCATAATAAACATTCCCATTGTTATGGGCAACCCCATTTTAACCACTGCCTTAGCTGGCTTCTCCTGGCTTAATGTAACTATTCGCTTGTCATTTTCCAATAAAGCCTCTTGATCCAATTTGACCATCTCTCTTTCTATTTATCTTTCTAATTATCTTCCTATTTACATTGTATTACTTCTCCGCACTTTTGCATACATTCTCACATAAAGAGCCCTATAAACTACCCATTAAGTAGGTTATAAGGCTCTTTATTGTTACACTTAACTGTAGGAAAAAAATTTCAGCTCTTCTTTTTCATTACTTATACTTTTTTCCAATCCTATATATTTGAACCTAAAAATTATGCCAATCAGTAAAGGCGTTTTTCTCGTCTAACTCATCATAAGCTGAACAAAGTAATTGCTTATCCCACTGATCAGAACATTGGAAGGCAATAAACTGCCCAGTAAGTGTTAGATATTCTGGAGTAATAGTCTTCGCTAAACCATCAAAATTAAAAAAGGGAAACAGTTGGCGTAATCCTTCCTCTATATCTGGCTTTAGAATACTTCCATCATTAGGTAATCCATCATAAGCTTCAAACTCATCCATGATACTCCACGTTTGTTTATAAAGCTCTTGTAATTTCTCGTTGTCTATTTCTTCTTGATAGGCTTGTAAAATGGCACCCTTCACATCACATAATGTATAACAGCATGTAATAATGCCTTCCATAATCTTATACCAAAGATTACCATTAAACTGTTTAATATTGATATCTTGTTCTCTTTTGTTATAATACTCCGTCATATACTCTGCAATGGCCTCACCATCTTGTGATACTTTTTTTAATGCTTCAAGTTCACTTCCCCAAGAATATGAATGATTACGCTCTATATCCTCTAAGATATCATGTAATTCATGTAAAATCTGGATATTTCCCACCCCGTATTCTTTGTTTTCATAGATTCCAGCAAGTCCTAAATTAAAGGTCCCCTTTACTAAAAATTTCCCATCCTCAAACTTAATATTGATCACTTACTCCCACCCCTTTTCACATAACCACTAATTCACCCATTCCACTAGCGACCTATCTACTTCCCTCTAATAGGCATTGAAATGGTAAACTTTGCCCACTCCATGTCCTTAAACTCGTATGTAACCATTCCCTCTGGTACATTCCCCTCTGTATAGATTCCAGCAATCAGATACCGAAATTTATTCTGCCCTAAATCATCAATGCAGATCCCAAACTGCCCAATCTTACAGTTGCATATCGTTTCTTCTATGGCATTGTCGGGTTTATCTTTTTGCAGGAGGGGACACATGTATTCTTGGGCATATTCACCCCAGAATCTAGGAATCTCCTCATAACTTGTATCAAAAGAAAATGCTCTTTCAAACCCTATCACTTTAAAGCTATTCATCCTCTCAACTCTATAATCCATATCGCTATCTCCACTAATACGATTATTTATTTTCATGGGTAAGAAAATCTTCATTTTGGAAGGCGTTTTCCTAAGCTGCACGGGGGACACACCATGGAATCTAGAAAAAGCTTTCGAAAAACTTTCAGGTGTTTCATAACCCTATTTATACGCAATATCTATTACCTTTTCTTTCTCACTAATAACATCTAATGCCGCTAAATATAATCGTCTGTTGCGCACATATTCGGATAGAGAATAACCCGTAAGTATATTAAATCCTTTTTGCAAATAAATAAGAGAAACACCGACTTCCTTTGATAGCTCCTACTCTTCACCTCTATCCAATAAATATGCTTCCAAATAATTGATGGTTCTTCTAATGCTTTCAATCCATTCCATAGTGTGCTCCCTGCCCCCTATAACGGTCTCATCTCAAATACTTCTTTATTAGCTTTTTCACATCTCTTTTTACGAAGCCATAAACCTAAGCCCAGCAATACCACAAAAGGGAATATACCAAAAGTGAGGTCAAACATAAATTCTAATGTGCTATCTAATGGAATAAGCTGTATTTTTGAAAGTAGCATATATGGAAACAGATCCTGCATCGTTTGTAAAATAACACCAGGCCATATAGAATGGGTGATGCGATATAGCTCTATCAAAATCGGTGATAATAACATAGTAATAACCATATTGAGGACTATAAAAGATGGGTTAGCAAGACTATCCTCTACAAAAAATAAACTATAGATTACCATCCAGATTCCCCCTATTAACCCACTTACTAGGTAGAGCACAAAATCATTCATACCTATCTTCTCAAGAAGTGGCAGCAAATTTCCCCTCCAAGAAAATTCTTCGCAAAAAAGCCTGATAGCAGCTCCAATGAACCCCCCAAAAATAAATGCAGGCGATATATCTAGTGCAGCTCTCTCGAAATCAACGCCTCCTAAACCCATTCGAATGAACATACTAATTAAGCCTATTAGTGGAAAAGCAAATAGAGCCATGCACAGCCAATTCCTATTTTTTTCAAACTCTAATCTTATACCAGCCTTCTCCCAATTCTTTAAAAATACTTGTCCAATAAGTCCTGGTAGTCCGCACCATGTTAATGCGTACCAAAAGTCACTATACTTAGTATCCTCAAAAAACTGTTTCGAAAATGCCACTAGAAATCCAGCTCCCAAAGTAATCACAATAAAACTAATTAAAATAATTTTTTCCTTTTTCTTCATAATTCCCCCCTATGCTGATATTCAGGTGCAATGACAATATCTGCAAAAAATGCAATATAACCATCAAAATTAACCCTTCCCATGGCAATAGCTTGATTACCTATTCATCCGAATATTGAACCTCTATAGTAGTCATATCCCTCTCCCTTTTCCAATATCATAAAGTTGGAAATTCATCCTATGATTCCATCTACTGTTTCATCTTTTCATATCCTACTCCCCCAGTTTCCTTTCCTTATATCTGTAGATATAGTTAAAGCGAGTGGGTTAGATTTATAATAGGATTACCTCATTGCCGTAACAAGGTCGTTTAATTTTTCATAAATTTCATTAATTTGCGTACTAAAACGCATAATGCTCATTCCAGTGCTTTCAGCTCCTGCTAAGCTTTCCTGTGAAGAACTGGATACTTCTTCTGTAGCAGCTGATAATTGATGAATACTGCTTACAATATCCTTGTTGGCCTCATTAACCCTATTAATATCCTTTAATATGCCATCCATAAGATTCTTAAGCACTTCAACTTGCTCTCCACCCTTCGTAAAACTCTGATTAACATTTATAACTTGATTATGTTGCTTCTTAATATTATGTACAGATTCCATCAAAACCTTTGTTGTATTACTTGTGACTTGTTTCAATTCATTGATAATCTCTGTTATTTGTTGTGTTGAAAGTTTGGTTTGCTCAGATAGATGGCGAATCTCCTCTGCCACTACAGCGAAGCCCCTACCTGCCTCTCCTGCCCTAGCTGCTTCTATAGAAGCATTGAGTGCTAATAAATTCGTTTGATTAGAAATAGATAAAATCGTATCTGTTATCTCAGAAACCTGTTTTACTCTCTCTGCTAGCTTATGGATTGTTGTATCCATTTCATTCATATTTAAATTAACTGCTTCTGCTTGTTGGGTTAACCCTGTTGATAAATGGATCCCATTTTGAACAATTTCCAAGAGTCCCCCTGCCGTAGCATGTACAGTCTCTACATTATTCAACGTTGTAGTAATAGCCTCTTGAATCTTGCCTGTCTTATCCACTTGCTGATTAATTTCATTCACTGTTTCAATATTACTCTCTGAAATGGCCTTCATTGAAAAGGTATTGCTTTCTGCTTGTTGACTAATTAATTTTAATTCTGCAAGTATTTCTTTGAAGTGGTCATTGGTTACTGTGACTGTTTGAATAACTTGCTCTGCTCCCCTACTCTGCTTAAGAGCTACCTCTTGAATCGTTTCTTGATTCTCTTTCATGTACTTAATAATAGATTTCATTGTATACCTTGCTACAATAGAAAATAGAATAATCAATATTAGATTATATACTCCCTCTCTTATAACTTCCCCACCTAGATGATATTTAAATGCTAGATTCATACTATTTATAAGGATAGTAGCTCCAATTATTTTATCAAATAATTGTAAGCTAAACCATAGAATAGTTACAAAAATGATAGGTATAATATACGTATAATAGTATATATATTCCATAAATAGCGTTTCAGCAGTATAGTTAATCATGAATAGTAATAAAATAAAGTTAAATGTACTTTTCTTGAAGGGCGCTTTCTTATTCCATAGGAAACTTACTAAAATGCCTAAAATATTAAGACCTATCCCTATCCATTGTCCTATCTCTTGGGTCCTTAATGCAAAGCTTAAATTAGTACTTAGATAACCTAAGTAAAGTACTATACTCCCTATAAGTATTGCCTTATTATTTCTTGCAATTTGTCTTTCATTAAATTCCATGTCCCTACCCCCTATATTTTTCATCAAATTGTTATAATATATTCATTATATTTTTAAAATTTTTTATAATATAAAAATATAATATGTTTTTTGGTTTATTTTGTCAACTAATGACTATAAGGTTAGTGTAAGGACACCTCTATTCTAGATGATCTGCAAATTCATAGTATAGAGGTATTATTTTTAAATTTTTTAAATATTTTAATCTATATTATCTCGTTTTGTATACAATAAAATGTATGTTTTTGAATGATAGGTACATACTAAACAAAAAATTATCTATTTGATACTATTGGAGGTTATGGTATGGGTTCTCTTTGGAAAGAAACAGTAGAGCTTCCTAGTTTTCCACCACTAAAAGGTGATACAAAGACAGATGTATTGATTATTGGAGGTGGTATAACAGGTATACTCTGCGCTTATATGTTAAAGCAGGCAAATATTGATTATATCTTAGTGGAAGCTGATTGTATCTGTGGTGGCGTTACACAAAATACCACTGCCAAAATTACCTTTCAACATGGTCTCATCTATGACAAGCTCATTAAGGAATTAGGTGTAGAAAAAGCAAAAATGTATTTAGAGGCAAATGCCGATGCCTTGCATCAATTTAGTGAGCTGTGTCAATCAATAGATTGTGATTATGAAGTGAAGGACTCCTTTGTCTATTCTCTTACACAGCAGGAGCCATTAGAGAAGGAACTTAAGGCGCTTCATCGCCTTGGCTATGAAGCAGAGTACACATCCCAGCTTCCTCTCCCCCTATCCACAGTAGGTGCTATCAAGTTTCCTAATCAGGCACAGTTCCATCCTTTAAAATTCATTGCTGCTATTTCCAAATCACTTCATATCTATGAACATACAAAAATTACAGAACTAGGTGTGGGGACAGCCAAGACCACTAGTGGTGTCATCACTGCTCAGCACATCATAATGGCCACTCATTTTCCTATTCTCAACAAGCACGGTGCTTATTTCTTAAAAATGTATCAAAGTCGTTCCTATGTTTTGGCACTTGAGAACGCCCAAAATGTAGAGGGTATGTATATCGACGAAAGTGGCAAAGGACTCTCCTTTAGAAATCAAAACGGTTTGTTACTCCTTGGTGGTGGTGGACACCGTACAGGTAAAAAGGGAGGTAACTGGAATGAACTATTCGCATTTGCCAATCGCTATTATCCTCATGCAAAGGCACGCTATCGCTGGGCCACCCAAGATTGCATGACACTAGACAGTGTACCTTATATCGGATTGTATGGTAAGAATACTACCGGTTTTTATGTTGCTACAGGCTTTAATAAATGGGGAATGACTTCGTCCATGGTCTCTGCCCTGATCATTCGCGATAGGCTTCTAGGCAAAACTCATCCTTATGCTACTGTTTTTGATCCCCATAGGACCATGCTGCATCCCCAGCTTTTTATCAATGTGTGTGAAGCCACTAAAAACCTTCTCACCTTTTCTACCAAACGTTGTCCTCACTTAGGATGTGCTTTGAAGTGGAATGAGGTGGAGCATACTTGGGATTGCCCCTGCCATGGCTCACGCTTTACCGAAGAGGGACAGTTAATCAATAATCCTGCAACGGATGACCTAAAGTAATACATCTTTTTAGCTTACAGCTTTTTATTATTTATACAGTTTTTTATTAAATGCTTTCTCGCCTGCCACTGTATTGACGAAATTCCGTCATATACCTTGATGTTCTGTATTGAGCTCATCGCATTTTATATCTAACCAATTGCCAGACAGCTTGGCAAATCCGTGTTTAGGCAATACTCAAAAGGCATAATGCCTATAACTAATTCTCTTACCATCATAAAAGGTCTTCTATGATTGTTAATTCATCATAAAAGACCTTTTGAAAGGCTAGTTATAGTTTTATCTGTTCCTATTTGCTTCTTCATGATGGCATTTCTTAACATCATACATGAGTGCATCAGCTTTCTGAAGGCTCTTTTCCACACTCAGTTCACTATCTGGTGTTATGATTTTATAGCCTATGCTAATTTTTAGGTCAAATTTGATGTGGCACCTTTTTGCTTCCTCTTCAAGTTTTTTTGTAATATCTGCTATCATAGCATCTAAAACCATGGAAGGCATTACTTCTCCACCAATAAAAAATTCATCTCCACCAAAACGAGCAACAATCCATTCACAAGGAATCTGTTCTCTTAATACCCTAGCAACGATGCAAAGTGCTAAATCCCCACTTTCATGACCATACTCATCATTAATCCTCTTCATTCTATCAATATCTGCAAGCATAACCACACCTGTTTTACCTAATTTTCTGTACTCCTCCAACATAGGATAGGTGATTTTTTCACAGCCTGCACGATTATATACACCCGTCAGCGTATCTGTAATAGAAAGATTGGTTAACTTTTTCATCAAGTCCACTATGGTTAGGTTACGACGAACTTGTTCCAAATACTGATTGACATGTCTCGTCCAAATATAGAGTCCATTTCCTAAAATAATATCCATATCTCTCGTAATCATGGCAAAACCATAACTTTTTCCTTCACTTGATAAGGGTACAAACATGTACATCCCTGGTTCCTGTTTCTCCTGAGCAACACGAAACATGGCCTTTTTAAGTGTTAAAATCTCATGGGGTCTAGCTACTCCATCCTTCAGTGAGCAAATGACATCCATTTTATTGCTGTAACCTTTAACGGGTAAATTCTCATCTTCATCCTCAATATTAAAATATTCGGGTTCTAGACAAAGCATAAAATCCTTGCCTTCCATCCAATTCTCAGAAACAAAGAAATCATTAAGGCGATGATGTAACGTACTTATATCCTCAGCTTTTCTTACTGCTAAATAAATGTTTCTAAAATGCGTATCACATGCCCAAGCTTCATATCTTTGAAAAATACGGTTATTGCTATTTTTTAGTTTGATACTATTTTGGGTTTTATCCAAATGACAGCCACAACTTTCTCCTGGCACAAACCTAGTCTTCATTGTTTCAAGAGAAACATCTTCTTTACCTTCTATTTTATTTAACAAGGTCTTCATGGTCATGATGCCCATACTGTACCATTCATGGCTCACAGAAGCAATAACAGGATCATAGACCTTCCCAGGCTCAATCCCATCGTAGCCTGTAACGATGACGTCTTCAGGAATACGATAACCCTGTTCTTTTAGAAAATCACAGATTCCTATGGCCATTACATCATTTGCACAAATAAAAGCATGTGGCAGCTGCTTATTGCTAGATAACCATCCTTCTACCTCTGCTTTTGCCTTGTCCATTACCCAATCCCCATGAAGAATATTCTCTTGGGGTATGCTCATTCCATTTTCATGGGCCAAATCTTGTACTGCTTGTAGCCTTATTTCACTCTCCAAATGTCCCTGTGGCCCACCCATAAAAACAATATTTCTAACACCATGCTTTTGAATCACATGATTAGTCAGTTCAAACATACCATAATAATTATCCGTATTAATAGATGTGATGCCCTCATACTCATAATCTACACTAATAGTAGGTATGCCAGCTTCTAAGACCTTTTCATAGACATATCTTTTTTCCTCTTCCATATTAAAAGATTTTGCCATAAGAATGGCTCCATCAAAATCTCGCAAGTCAGGCAACCTGAAAATATTCATTTCCATACTATTATATTGTTTCGTTTCCGATATACTGGAAAAGTTTACAAAAGAAAAGAGATCCATATTTTCTTCCTTTGCAACCTGAAAAACTCCTGCCACAACTTCTCGTAAATATTCACCTCCCCAACCACTGGCAAATATAACTATCCTTTTCCTCATGTAATCCCTCCGTATATAAACGCTCTCTTCTCTACCGAAGAAAAATGCTCCTTTTAGCCCCACGTCCCAATTATATAGTATTAACTATAGCATATTTTGTCTATATATTCAAATAATTAGGAAATATTAGTTTTTATTATTTATTCTGTTTATTTCAGGCTTTTATTTATACCTTTTGGGGTTAATCTATTGATTAATTGCTCTTTACCTGTAATATTTTACACAATAATCAAATAATTGCTCATACATTTCGGCTACTTCTTTATAAGTAATTAATAGCATTTGCTCAAATCCATTCTCTATTTTCTCGACTATTTTTGCTTTATTCTCCTACAACTCTAGCTTAACATGCTACTCTATACTGTACTCTCTAAAAGTCGGCCAGTGTCTTTTTTATTTGTATTAACTTTTTAATAAAAATTAAATGGTTAAATTCTCAGTAATCTCTATGCTTTCTTGAGATTGCCTTGTATGATTGCTATAATGCCATTATAGTAAAGGTATCATTATTAAAGCTATTATAAAGCTTTCCATTATCCCCTTTAAAGGGGCAAATTTCTCCAAAGGAATAAAAGCCTGTAAGACTCATATCTTCTGGTAGAACCCCTTGAAAAGCTTTGGCTTCTGCATCGGGCTCTGTTGCAAGGATTAAATAACGGCTTCCACAAGAGCTACAAAGCAGTGTATGATAGTCATGTTCAGAGGCAGCTATCTCCTCTAACAGCTTACTAAAGGCCTCTTTTACGGATAGCTGAACATCTTCTTTCTTCATTAACCCAATTCTAAGCATAGCACCTTGTTGCATATTTCCAAGGAAATATCCCGTTCCTTTCTCATAATCTAATGATGTAAGATTACGCATTTTGCTAATCGTTATCCCATCCTCCATTTTTTCGTCCACCATAAAAGGCGTTCCAATAAACTCCATAATAACAATTTCTGTATTCTCCATTTGTGATTCCAAACCTGCCTTTTTTAGGGCTTCTGTAAATGGCATATTATCAAGTGACACAATCTTACAGCCTTGTGCTTCTGTTATTATTGCTGAAAATTCTGCCATGTGGTCAAGGGAATATTCCATACGATAAATGGGATTAATATTCCCACTAATTAGCAATATGACCATGCCCATATGTTCAATTCTATCATTAAGAAATACTTTATAATCACTAAAGGAGAAGGTATCAGATGCCAATGCACCAAAAACTGGTACACCACATGACACCTTGTCTAATAGCGTCACATATTCATCCCCACCTGTACGAATGGGCTTTGACGCATACATAATAATAACCTTCTCTTTTTCTCCAAGCTGGCTTGTTGCCTGCTTATAGACTTCTTTAATCTGTTGTTCTCTATTCTCATCGGAAAGAGTCTCTGTTATAGCCAGTGAAAACTCACAGTCATCAGCAGTTAAAACTAACATAGCTAGACCTGATACACGATATCCTTCCTCCCTTGTAAGCATAGCAAGGCTTGTACATCCCATAATAGGGAATGCAAAGGTTTTCTTAAGATAAGGCATAAGCTCCTCAAGATCAGTGTCTTTATCACAAAATAATAAGCCACAGCTATTTTTCAGTAGTTTCAGCTTCGCCTGTAGTTTCTCTGAAAGTTCTTGAACCCCTGCTTCTAAATCATCCATTTCTTCTGTATAAATACTTACTGATTTCATGGCTCTTCTCCTTATCTTTATTTATTTGTCTCTCTTTATTTATCTATCCTTATCTAGCTTTATTTATCCTTATATAGCTTTAGAATTATAGGAATTGTGCAATTAACTCTCTTATTTTATCATATTCATATAAATCCGATGCTTCTTTTATAGCTTGTATACTAGCTTTTTTATCCCCCAAATGATAATTTTGAAGCTGTCCGATTATTTCTTGCACCCCCTCACTGTCAAATTCCTCTGTATAATTACTTATTTTCTGACATAAAACCCTAAACTGTTCTTCAGGCAAAACTTCTCTCTGTTGTGCTTCTTCCACCAGCTCCTTACACTCAAACCTGGGCCGAAGTTCTTCAATTAATTGATGATACTGACCAATCAAGTTATTGAAATCACTTTGGATAAAGCCATTATTTCCTGCTTTGCCAGCTAATTCATGTGCTTTTGCTATATTAGAAAGTTCTTTTCTCCCAATAGCTGCTGCTACACTCTTTAAGGCATGTACTTCAATGGTATAACGTTCAAAATCATTTTCTAGTAAAAGGTCTCTTAACAGCTTTTCTTTTCTTATACCATCCAGAAAGACTTGCCTTAGTATTTCCTCATCCATTTGCTTTGGTTCTTCTTGCAGATGTTCATAGGAGGTAACAGGCTTCCTTCTTTCTTCTGGAATGTATTTACAAAGGATTTCATCCAGTTTTTCAGGAATAATAGGTTTCGCAAGAAAATCCTGAAATCCTTCTCTTATATACATCTCACGTACACCACTAATGGCGTTTGCTGTTAATGCAACGAGACAATCCTTCTCATGCCCTGGCATACTACGTATCTTCTTCATTGCTTCCATGCCATCCATAACAGGCATCATATGATCCATAAAAATAAGGTCATACTCCTTTGTTTTTAACATATCTATTGCTTCCTGGCCACTTGCTGCCACATCTACCGTTGCATGATAGGGCAATAAAAAGCCTTCTGCTACTTTAAGATTAACGCTATTATCATCTACAATCAAAATCTTCGCATCAGGAATTTGGAAGGAATGAATAAAAGCATCTGTATTTCTGGTAAGTGGATGCTCCATGATTTTGCCAATGGGTTGATAATCTGCAACTTGATTATAAATATATATTTCAAACGTAGTCCCTTCTCCATAGACACTACTTACACTAATTTCTCCACCCATCATATGGACAAGTCGCTGACAAATTGCAAGTCCAAGACCTGTTCCTTCTACTGAACGGTTCTTTTTTGTATCCACCTGACTGAAGCTGGAAAATAGTTTTTCTAAGTCCTTCTGCTTTATTCCAATTCCCGTATCTTTTACGCTTATATGGAGACAAATCCTATCATCCTGTTCTGTATTTTCTACCTTGTCATACCAGATATTGAGTGTGATATAACCCCTTTCTGTAAACTTAACAGCATTATTAAGGAGATTAATTAAGATTTGCCTTATACGTATTTCATCTCCTTTTAATTCATAGGGAAGGTTTTCATCAACATTTATGACAAGCTCTACGGGTTTATTTTGAAGACGTATATCCATCATAGCTACCACATCATTAATTAAGGAAGAGATTAGATAATTTGTATGAATGAGTTCCATTTTCCCTGATTCAATCTTTGAGAAATCAAGTATATCGTTAATTATGGCCAATAACGAATGGCAGGCATTTTTAATTTGTAGAGCATTTTCTTTAGCCTTCTCATCTGTTGTGTCACGAATGATAAATTCTGTCATACCAGTAATAGCATTCATTGGTGTTCTTATTTCATGGGACATATTGGCTAGGAAGTCACTCTTAGTACGGGTTGCATTCTCTGCCTTCTGTTTTGCAAGAACAATTTCTGTTACATCTCTAAGGAGCACCATATATCCAATAAACTGCTCATCGTTATCTACGGCCTTACCAATCTGCATATCAAAGATATACTGCTTTCCCCTAATAGTCATCGTAATGTTCTCTGAATATTTAGCACCTGGACATTCGACGAATAGCTTACTACATTTATCATTTATTTGCTCCAAACAGTTGCCTGTCCTATCTTTTCCAAATATTTCACAAAGAGATAACCCCTCTTGGATCTGCCTTTTCTCATATTGAAAAACTTGAAAGAACTGTTGAGTTGCCATTAGTATCTTTAATTTATGATCCATAATCAAAAAGATATCTGGAGAGTTATCTAAAATGAGGGCGTTATACATGGATTTCTGCCTATTTTCTATCTCATAAAAGTCTCTCATCTTATAGGCCTGTTCATTTAAAGAAGTAAGATATTTTTTCTCCATTTCAAGACGTTCTACATTTCTCCTCATTTTCTTTAGAGCAATATTCAATTTTTTTATTTCTAATTTGGCGTCCTCTAGGTCCATATATTCTCTTTGCTTCTCTGATTCCAGTGCCATCTGTTCACTCCCCCTTCTCTAAAGCATTAAATCTCATTAATTCCTCATGAAATAAATCCTTTACCTCTAGAAAAACAGTAACAATACGCGAATCAAAATCGATCCCTCTTCCCTTTTCAATCATCTCACATGCTTTCTCGTGGGAAAAGGCCTCCTTATATGTTCGCTTTGAAGTAAGTGCATCATATACGTCTGCTATAGAAAGTATTCTAGCCCCTAAGGGGATTACTTCTCCTTTTAATCCTTTGGGATAACCACTTCCATTCCATTTTTCGTGGTGATAATAAGCTAACTCCATAGCATCATCCAAAAAAGATTTTTCTGCAATGGTTGAAATAGCCTTCTTAAGTGCTTTCCCACCATAGGTGGTATGTCGTCTCATATATTCCATTTCACCATCACTAAGGCATGTATCTTTTAATAAAGTAGAGTCTGCTATTCCCACCTTACCTATATCATGAAGTACTGCAGCTCGCTTCATATTAAGTACATAATTTTCATCAATCTGCTCTTCAAACATTTTCCTCTCAAGCAGGGCATCTAGTAGAATCCCTGTATAGGTCGCCGTTCTTCTCACGTGACCACCTGTATTTCCATCTCTACATTCCACCAAATCAGATAGACTATTAACAAGTGCATCCTGAATTTTCTCTACCAGTTGAGTTTTTTTGAGGATAATTTCCTTGAGATTATTTTGATAACTAGCAAGCTCTAGATGCATTCTTATTCGTGATAACATACTTTTTTCAACAAAAGGTTTTGTGATGAAATCTACTGCACCATATTCTAAGCCTTGTACCTCTACCTCTGAATCTGTAGTGGCAGTTAGAAAAATAATTGGAACATTTGCATTGTTTTTGATTTGCTTGATTTTCTTAATAGTTTCAAAGCCATCCATATCTGGCATTACAAGATCTAATAAAATCAAATCAGGAACATGACATTGTAAATATTTGAGTGCTTGTGCTCCGGAAGTTAACAAAATGGGTTTATAGATCCCTTTTAATGCTTTCTCTACAATCTTCAAATTTGTTACATTATCATCTATAACTAAAATGGATTTCATCATCTATCTCCAAATCATCATTTTACTATTTTATTTTTTCGACCAATTACAACATTTTATACTAATATTATACATTTTACTTCATTTTTTATCTATATCTCTTTGTATCTTTCTTCATTTTTTTCATAATTTTTTTTATAAGAACAAAAGTGCCCATAGGACACGTATTGGTTCGCGAAGTAGTGAAAGTGTAGCATACGAGCATTCCTACAAGATAAAAAATACGCCACCACTAGTATTGGATTACTAGTCTTGTGGCGTATTTCTCCTTTTGCACATATTAGGGATATTTTCTAAGTAGGGTAATCCCTTTAAAATGAATTACAGGCATGCTCCTTAGTTATTCTATCAGACAATTTCCTTTATATACTCTATTCCCTCCAGTTCATAGAAGCCTTCCATAATTTCTTGATGATTTCTTTTTTTGCATAAATCAAGTGAAAAAGTAAAGGTTCCAAATTCTTCATCAAGTGTTTTCACCTTTCCTCTTTGCATTTCATGCATCTCAAATCCTTGACCTTCTGTATATTTTAATAACTGTCTCAGTGAGAATGCCGAATTATGCTCTATATAAATCTCCATACTTCGCGCGTGTTGTTTTATAAAAATATCAATTTTTTTCAATGCAATAAGCACAAATACAGAAGCCAAGGCACCCGTAATAGCCCCTGCATAAAATCCAACTCCGACAGCCAGACCTAATGCAGCGGCCACCCATAGTCCTGCAGCTGTTGTTAGACCTCTAATCTCATTTTGTCTTGTAACAATAATTGTACCTGCTCCAAGAAATCCAATTCCACTGATAACCTGTGCTCCGAATCGGGTTAAATCTGCCTCCTGATCAATGATAGTTATATACTGATTGGTCAGCATAAAGAGGGATGCCCCCACTGAAACCAGAACATATGTCATAAAGCCCCCTGGTCTATTTCTAATCCCACGCTCCGTACCAAGCACTCCACCAATACACAGCGCTAAAAAAATTCGGAAAATAATCGATGCGAGACTTAGCTCATTTGTACCACTGATTTGTTGAAACATCATCTCAAAAAATGTCATTTTACTAACTCACTTTCTCTTTCCATAATTGTTTTTCTTTAATTCTTTAAGTGTATATCCTCTAATTTTTTTACTAGGCAAGTATATTACCACTAGAAAACATACTCTTACTATAAAAAACACCCAAAGTAACGGCTTGTATTACTTTGTAAGCATCTCTATTATATCTGGTGTAACAACCCTCTTTTTATCTCTTTATACTTTAATCAAATAGTTTCTATAAACAATTATCTATCTAGAGATGCTTTTTCATTTTCTTCTGTTGCTCAGAAGCACACACTAAAGTCAACACCTTTTTTGGTCATAAAGATAACGGTGGCGATACTTTAACTCCGCATATTCGGTTATTTGCTTCATATAAATCACATCATAAGCACCACCTACTATGCCTATAATAGGTATCCCTTGTAAAAACTTCATATATAGCAGTTCTTTCGAAAGAACGGCTGCAGCTTTTTTTAGCTGTTCCTCCTTGTTATCTCTGCTTAAGAATTGCCCCGTTTCTATATAGGTATTCACTTCTTGATCCATTTCCTTGAGGGCCTCTCCATAAGAAACTGCTCCCTGTATTAAAAGCAAAATAAATGCCTGTTCTTCTTGTGTTTCATAATGGTAGCCATAACGTAAGGCTATCTCATAAATACTCTTAAAAATCATTCCTGTAAAAAGAGGGATATCCGGAAGACCTATTCCTAATGCCCCCATACCTATGCCCATCGCACCGGATATGGCTATATTCCCCACGCCTGAATAACTGGCATTTTTAGTAAGGGCACGAAGCGCTTTTTTATTTTGTTTCACCTCTACTGCATACTGCCCTATTTTATAGTCCTGTTCAATAGCTTCACGCTTATAGGTTTTTTCAATAATACCTGTCCCCTTTTCAAAGATCATGGAAAAAGCTTTATAAAAAGCTGTATTCAGTGTCTCTTGTACTTTATTAGGTATCTTTTCTGCTAACTTTTGATTTAAAATAGATTCTTTTTTCTCTAATCTTCTCTCAAGTAACTTTCGTTCTTGCTTCAACAGTCTCTCCCATTCTTTATCTACTGCCACCCTCTTTTGTAATAATCCCACCTTGCGCCTCCATTCCCTCTATTCCTCTTTTTAAGCCAGAATAAATAATATGCTAAAAATACTGCTTATGCCTCAGCCCAAGCTATTTTACTAAATGCTTTTCCTTGTAGAAAACAACAGAACTACATAGTAAATAAAAAGTTATAACAATGATTCCAGCTGGCCACTCAATAGGTAAAACTTGCCCCGTATCTTGAGTACTCCTATAGATAAAATGAATGCCAGGTAACATTCCGAAAAAGCCTCCCCAAAATAGCCTTTTAGCAAGTAGCATATCGCTGATTAAAAATAAAATTATCCACACATAGACAATAGGTGAAACCGAAAGCCCTGTACCCATTATTATTAATCCATATAGAAGGGTAAATAAAATGGTTGGTATAAAAAATACTATCTTTTTCAAATTGTTCCTCCTTTTTCTCTAGTTATTGCACATCTTCCTCCAATCCTAGTTGATCTACAAATTCATAGTATAAAGTCGTGTTTTTAATTTTAAAAATATTATATATATTTTAATGTATATTATCTCGTTTTGTATACATTAAAATGTATGTTTTTAAATGATAGGTACATACTAAACAAAAGTTAACTTCACTCATCAGATGCCGTTTCATCCTTATGTGGCTGTTTTGGATCCCCATAGAACCAT
>JAEYNQ010000254.1 GCA_023412455.1 Bacillota bacterium | reverse complement strand
TTTTAACAACAAGGTGATAAAACATGAACTCATTTAAAACAATTGCACAAAATGGTGAAACACTTATCATAGAAAAAAAATCAAAATTCATTGCAACTGTCATGCAAGTAAAGACTGTTGAAGAAGCAGATGAGCTTATGCAACAGCTTCGCAAAAAATATTATGATGCGACGCATAACTGCTTTGCCTATCAAATCGGAGAGCATAATGAATTTCAACGTTCTAGTGATGATGGTGAACCACCAGGTACTGCTGGCAAACCAATACTAGAGGTCTTAAAAGGTGAAGAAATTTGCAATACACTTATTTGTGTTACACGTTATTTTGGGGGAACACTTTTAGGTACAGGGGGACTTGTTAGGGCTTATGGGAGAGCAGCTAAAGAAGGCTTATTAGCTGCTGGTATTGTTGAAAAAAGGCGTGTTCGTCTTTTTACATTAAAGATGGCCTATCCTTTATCAGGGAAAGTTCAATACTTATTAAATGATCATAATTACGTTATTCGAGAAAGTATTTATCTTGATGATGTTACTTTCATTGTAGAAGTTCAAGTTGATGAAGAGGAAGTATTTAGCAAATGGTTAGTGGAAAGTACTAATGCTGGTATTAGTATTTTACCTGGTGACTATGATTGGATAGAAGTGAAACTATAAGGGATTATTGCTAAATATCTATTCACTATGGTAAAATAAGCAATATAGTATTAGTATATAACTCATTAGAGATTGTAATCCAAGGAGGAATAAAGATTTATGTCTGGACATTCAAAGTTTGCCAACATTAAGCATAAAAAAGCTAAAAATGATGCGCAAAAAGGGAAAATATTCACTAAAATAGGTCGTGAAATTGCTGTGGCAGTTAAAGAAGGGGGAGCTGATCCTAGCCTTAATAGAAAATTAAGTGATGTTATTGCAAAGGCAAAATCTAATAATATGCCAAATGATACCATTCAACGTAGTATCAAAAAAGCTGCTGGCGAAGGTGATAACGTTCACTATGAATATATTACTTATGAAGGTTATGGTCCAAGTGGCGTAGCTGTAATCGTTGAAACACTTACCGATAATAAAAATCGTTCAGCGGCTAATGTTCGTTCATACTTTACAAAAGGAAATGGTAATATGGGAACGACAGGTTGTGTTTCCTTTATGTTTGATAAAAAAGGTCAAATTGTTATCGAAAAAGAAGCAACTGATATGGATGAAGATGAACTCATGATGCTTGCTATTGAAGCAGGTGCAGATGACTTTGAATCAGAAGAAGAAGGATATACTATTACAACTTCTCCAGATGCATTTTCTGATGTGCATGCAGCTCTAGAGGCAGCAGGTATTGAAATGGCAGAAGCAGAAGTAACAATGATCCCTCAAACATGGACAACACTCACTTCAGAAGCAGATATTAAAGCAATGAATAAGATGCTTGATCTTCTTGAAGAAGATGATGATGTTCAAAATGTATACCATTCATGGGATGAAGAATAAAATCTTGATAATCAAAGGTTTACAAGTTGTTTAGCTATATTAAATGGCGTCAGCATGACGTACATGGGACTTCTAGCGATGATGTACAAACGTACAAAGTATAATATCACTAGAAGTCTTTTTATGTATGTAGGCTTCACAAAAATTCACTTAATGAATACGAATCAGATGTCCAATTTAAACATCGATAATAAAAATGCCAGTAGCAACTTCTACTGACATAAAAAGGCTATTCTTTTTAATTACTTATTTGCCTAATAGATTCAATAAATCTTTGTTAGAACTAGTTTTATATTAATTAATTTTTTTAAGTAGTAGACGTTGCTTTTCAAAAATTGCTCTATTTAGTGAATCCATATCTGCCATATCTAACTCTTGAAATTGAATACGATGGGAATAATAACCTGCAGCATTTTTTTCACCTAAACCTAATACTATCCCCTTTAAAGTAAAGTTCATATTAACAAATTCAAAGGTCAACATGATGGATTGAGAAGTTTTAAGTTGTAAATTTGTATTCAGACACATGCCACCGGTACTAATATTTACACAAAATCCTTTTTCAACAGCAAGATCCCTATACTCAAAATCTTCATCCTGATCCTCAGGAAGTAATTGATAGGTGACACCAAAGGTTACATCTAGTCTAAAATGTTCTCTTTGTTGCCTTTTAGTAATAGTAGAAATAATTTCTCCGATATAAAACAAACTATTCCCTTTATGATAACTCTTTACAATTCTTATTTCTGAATGAAATAAGGCTAATTTAGATACAAAAATCATTTCTACTACAGCATCAATTGGATAAATAACCCAGTCCAATTTAGAGATGGGTGCTTCAAAACTAAGTAGACGCTCTACCCATTCAATAGGCTTTGTAATATGTGTATTATTGAGATAACATAAACGTAAAGTTAAGTTCATATCATCCATTAGAGCTTTTTGATACATTTTGATGCTTTCATCAATAGTTATCCTATTTTGATTACTTCTCACAATTATCTCTCCTTAATATAGTACTGTTGTTGATTATAATTGTTTCTAATTTATTATACTTTATAATAACTTTACTTTTCAACTTAAACTTATTACTTTGAAGTCCTTTGATTATATCTGCTCTCTACTTGAAAATCATTGCATAATATGTCACAATATTGCTTGATACTAAGACTTAAAATAAGTACGAATTAAAGGAGTCATACAATGGCTAAAAAAAATCAAATAATTGAAGGTGT
>JAEYNQ010000173.1 GCA_023412455.1 Bacillota bacterium | reverse complement strand
CAGGAAATACAGGTTCAGCTTATGGGCGAGGTACAAATCGAAGTTTTACAAAGTGTCATTAAAAACCGTTTTGATATCAATGTCCACTTTGATTCGGGAACAATTCTTTATAAAGAAACCCTTACTCAAAAAGTAGAAGGTGTGGGGCATTTTGAACCACTCCGTCATTATGCCGAAGTGCACCTTTTATTAGAACCAGGTGAAGAGGGGAGTGGCCTACAGTTTGACGTAAACTGTAATGAAGACTTATTAGAAAGGAACTGGCAAAGGTTAGTTTTATCTCATCTAGAGGAAAGAGTGCATCGTGGGGTATTAACAGGTTCTCCCATTACCGATTTAAAAATAACTTTAATAGGTGGGCGGGCACATAAAAAGCATACTGAAGGAGGTGACTTTCGAGAAGCCACTTATCGGGCTGTTCGTCAAGGTTTAAAAGAGGCTCAATCCCTTCTCTTAGAACCTTATTATGAATTTCAGCTCAAGCTCCCAGATAAAATGGTGGGACGTGCCATGATGGATATTGAAAAAATGGCAGGGTCTTGTCAAATTTCTCAAGTTGACGGGACAAATACCTTACTTACTGGAACTGCTCCCGTTGCAACCATGCGTAACTATCAAAAGGAAGTTTACGCTTATACCAAAGGACAAGGACGGTTATTTTGTAGCTTAAAGGGGTATGGTCCTTGTCATAATGCAGAAGAAGTCATAGAAGGTATAGGCTACGATTCAGAAAGAGATTTAGCGCATCCTACAGGTTCTGTCTTTTGCAGTCATGGGGCTGGTTTTTTAGTGCCTTGGAATGAAGTAAAAAAATATCGGCATGTCAGTAGTTCTTTGCAAGCTGATTCACAAGAGGCCTCTCTAGAAATCCCTCAACCCGTCGGAGCTCCCGTAGAGGAAAAGTGGATTGGATTAGAAGAAATTGATGCCATTTTAAATAAGACCTTTTATGCTAATCGTGGAGAAAAGTCTGTATGGAAAAAAAGAAAAACTGCCCTTGAGAGTTATTATGAAACTTCTCGCCCTTCCTATTTCGTTGATCAAACAAAAGCCAAGTATTTACTAGTTGATGGTTATAATATCATTTATGCTTGGCCAGAGCTCAAAGAACTTGTTGAAGATAATATGGAAGGTGCTCGTATCAAACTTCTAGAATGCCTCAGTAATTACCGAGGGACTCAACACTGTGAAATTATTGTGGTTTTTGATGCCTATCGCGTTAAAGGACACCAAACAGAAATTATGGATTATCATAATATTCATGTTGTTTATACCAAAGAAGCTGAAACAGCCGATCACTATATTGAAAAGTTTGCCCACACGCATCAAGGAACCTATCATGTCACTGTAGCTACCTCTGATAGCCTGGAACAAACCATTATTCGTGGAGCTGGATGTAGTTTAATGTCAGCACGGGAATTAAAGGAACACATTGAAAGAACAACAAAACAGCTTATGGAGCAGCACTCAGAAAGCCAACTCCAGCAAAATACCTCTTTAGCTGATGCTTTACCTGAAGCCACAAAAGACCAACTTAAAAACCTCTTTAGTCAGTAAAAAAGTAACGTTTTTAAAAAAATCCCCTTTTTTGGGAGCCATGTATGGGCCCAATAAAAGGGGATTTTTCTATGGATTCATTTTTTCTTTTTCTGCATCTGCCTTTGTTACCTGTACTGTTCCAGCTGGATGCATAGGAGGTGCATATAGGGAGTAGAGCTTAAGAGGAGTAGAACCAATATTGGTCAGATTGTGCCACTTGCCTGCGGGGATAATAAAGGCAAAGTCTTCACTCACTGTTTGTTGGAAATTAGGTGTATCTTGTGTATCCCCCATCCTCAAAAGTCCTCTGCCTTCTTCAATACGAACAAATTGGTCGGTCGAAGGGTGTCTTTCTAAACCAATAGATTCTCCTGGGAGTAAACTCATTAAAGTAAGCTGTAAATGTTGCCCTGTCCATAAAGCAGTGCGAAAATTAGAATTGTTTTCTGTCACCTTCTCAATGTTAACGGCAAAAGGATAGGGCCCATAATCCTTTAATTGTTGAAAAGTTGCTTCTGAACGTCCTTTATAACTTTGATTGGGTCTAGGAGGGTTTATTCTCATCCTTATTCTCCTTTTTATGGAAATATAGTATTAGTATATGTTTTATTATTTAATAAATGATAACGACATTGGGATTTTCGTTCAGTCGATTAAGCAAAAAGCAAGGAGGTGTTTTCTTGTAAATGAAAAACACTTCCTTGCTTTTTGCTTAAAAACCTATTAGCACCTTCTATTTTTTCAATAATCTTCTTAATTCTATACAGCTTAGTGAGAAGGTTCAGGTGCTTCTTTTTCTGTCACAACCCCTTTTGCAGGACTATGAGGTACTTCATTGCTATTTAGATTATGGTTTTTATTCTTTGTCATAAGAGCTCCTTTCAGAAATAGACCTATAATTAGTATGAAGCTTTTTTGATAAAGTATGTGTGGCTTAAATTAGTTCAATATTTCTTAATTAATTTATATATTGTTGACTATTGTCATTTTTCATGTTACTTTTAATGAAAGTGTGCGCTGTTAAGTTGCCAAGTCTTCTTGCAGTAAACCTCTCCTAATTAAATGTTTCTGACACCTAAAGCTTCGGCTGAAGGGGAAGACGAGCTTAGTAGTAATAGTCAATCAAAAGCTACGTCTTTTTGACGTAGCTTTTTTTAACGATAAAAAGGAGGCTTTAAAATGGAAACACGTGTGGCATTAATAGGTATTGTTGTTGAAAACTTAAGCTCAGTCGACCAACTCAATCAATTATTACATGAGCAAGGTACATACATCATTGGACGTATGGGGATTCCTTATGCTAAAAAAGGCATTTCTATTATTAGTGTGGTTCTCGATGCCCCTATGGATGTGATTAGTGCTTTATCTGGTAAACTGGGGATGTTGCCTGGCGTTAGCACCAAAACACTTTATTCAAAAATTAAAGGTGAATAACCTAAGAAAGGAAGGCTATGAAACAACTTATTAGGCAATTGGAACAAGAACACCGACTTCCCAAAGAGAGTTATAAGGCATTAATAGAAGGCTACACTCCTGAACTTGCTGACTATGTTTTTGAAAGAGCTAGAAAAGTGCGCGAAACCTATTACGGAAAGGATGTCTATCTAAGGGGACTCATTGAATTCACTAATTATTGTCACAATGACTGTTATTATTGTGGTATTCGAAAAAGTAATCGTGAACTAACACGCTATCGTCTGACTTCTGAGAACATTTTAGACTGCTGCCATGATGGCTATAAGCTAGGCTTTCGTACCTTTGTTTTACAAGGAGGAGAAGATTATACCTTTAAAGATGCTGAACTTGTCGAACTAATAAAAGCTATAAAAACAGCTTATCCAGATTGTGCTTTGACCTTATCCATTGGGGAGAAGAGCTTTGCCAGTTATTTAGCTTACTATGAAGCTGGAGCAGATCGTTACCTTTTGCGTCATGAAACAGCAAACCCTATCCATTATAGTAAACTTCATCCTCCAGAGCTCCTATTAGCCCATCGTTTAGAATGCTTGGAAGCTTTAAAGACCATTGGTTATCAAGTTGGATTAGGCTTTATGGTAGGCTCACCTTATCAAACAGTAGACTGCCTCGTAGAAGACTTACTCCTTATCCAACGTTTTAACCCTGAAATGGTAGGAATTGGTCCTTTTATCCCACATCATGCGACCCCTTTTGCTACTGAGGCGGCTGGGAGTGTTTCCCTTACCCTCTATCTTCTTGGACTTATCCGCTTAATGCAGCCACGTGTTTTGCTTCCTGCTACAACAGCTTTAGGGACTCTTGATCCAAAGGGAAGAGAAAAGGGGATTTTAGCAGGAGCCAATGTCCTTATGCCTAATTTATCACCTGTTACCGTCCGTTCACACTATCTACTTTATGACAATAAAATCTGTACAGGTGAAGAAGCCGCCGAGTGTCAAGAATGTCTTAGAAAGCGCGTTCAAGACATCGGTTATCAAGTGGTCGTTTCCAAAGGTGATTATAAAAAAGAAGAGGTTGTTTTGTAGGCCTAGAAAAGAGGTAAAGTGAATGTACGCTATCAAATCATCTTCTGCCGAAGAGTTTATTAATGATGGGGAAATTAAAGCAACCTTAGCCTATAGTGAGGCTAATAAAAGAAATGAAGCGCTTATTACGGCTATTTTAGAGAAGGCCAAAGCCCGTAAGGGACTAAGTCATAGGGAAGCAGCCGTTTTATTAGACTGTGAGTTAGAGGATAAAAACCTAGAAATCTATGCCTTAGCAGAACAAATCAAAAAGGACTTTTATGGCAATCGTATTGTCATGTTTGCTCCCCTTTACTTATCGAACTACTGTGTCAATGGCTGCGTATATTGCCCTTACCATGGTCAAAATAAGCACATTCATCGCAAAAAATTGACTCAAGATGAGATTCGTCAAGAAGTTATAGCGCTTCAAGATATGGGGCATAAGCGTTTAGCCTTAGAAGCAGGCGAGGACCCTATTCATAATCCCATCGACTATATTTTAGAGTCCATTCAAACTATTTATAGTATTCAGCACAAAAATGGCGCCATTCGCCGCGTCAATGTGAATATTGCAGCAACCACTGTAGAGAACTACAAAAAGCTTAAAGATGCAGGGATCGGAACCTATATTTTATTTCAAGAAACCTATCATAAGAAAAGCTATGAAAGACTTCATCCTACAGGGCCTAAGCATCATTATGCTTATCATACGGAGGCCATGGACCGTGCCATGGAAGGTGGCATTGATGATGTAGGCCTAGGTGTCCTCTTTGGTCTTGAGCTGTACCGTTATGAATTTGCAGGGCTTTTAATGCATGCTGAACACTTAGAAGCTGTGTATGGAGTAGGACCTCATACCATTAGTGTCCCACGGATTCGCCCAGCTGAAGATATTGATGCAGGAGCTTTTGAAAACAGTATCAGTGATGATATCTTTGCCAAATTAGTAGCTTGTATTCGCATTGCAGTGCCTTATACAGGTATGATTGTCTCTACAAGAGAAAGTCAAAAATGTCGCGAAAGAGTTTTACACCTAGGCATTTCTCAAATCAGTGGTGGTTCACGTACCAGCGTAGGTGGCTACGCCGAAGAAGCGCTTGAAGAAGAGAATACAGCTCAATTTGATGTCAGTGATACCCGTTCTTTAGATGAAGTCGTTTATTGGTTAATGGAAAAAGGCTATATCCCTAGCTTTTGTACAGCCTGTTACCGAGAAGGACGTACAGGAGACCGCTTTATGAGCCTTTGTAAAAATGGACAAATTCTAAACTGCTGTCTTCCCAATGCTTTAATGACTCTGAAGGAGTATCTAGAAGATTATAGTAGTCCTCAAACCAAAGCACTAGGGCATCAACTGATACAAACTGAACTTGCTCATATTCCTAATGAAAAGGTCCGTAAACTGGTGGAAAACCATCTTTTTGAAATTGCCCAAGGCCAACGTGACTTTCGTTTTTAGTGAAAGTTTGAAAGGAGATAAGTTATGGGATTAAATAATACACCTCTAGCAGAACGTTTACATATTAGTTTATTTGGAAAACGTAATGCTGGAAAATCAAGTTTAATGAATGGTCTTACGGGCCAACAGCTAGCTATCGTATCACCCTTAAAGGGAACCACAACAGACCCTGTTTATAAGGCCATGGAACTCTTGCCTTTAGGTCCTGTTGTTTTTATTGATACACCTGGCCTAGATGATGAAGGGACTTTAGGAAAATTACGTATTCAAAAGACCTATGAAGTACTTCATAAAACGGATGTGGCCTTACTGGTAGTAGACGCTACAATAGGTTTGACAGAAGAAGACACAAAAATGCAGCAACTTTTAGAAAGACAACATATCCCCTATCTTGTTATTATGAATAAATGTGATAAACTCCCAAAGTCCTATAATCCCCCTAAACAAGAAGGCATCTACTGGGTCAGTGCACAAAACAAAGAAGATATGGAATCATTAAAAAATGCCATTGGTCAAAAGGTCCCTCTTGAAGAACCACATCACCCCTTGGTAGCCGATTTAATCCAGCCTTCTGACTTTGTTGTACTTGTTGTGCCTATTGATAAGGCAGCCCCTAAAGGCCGTCTTATTTTACCTCAACAGCAAACCATAAGAGAGCTCTTAGAGGCAGATGCTACAACCATCGTGGTTAAAGAATATGAGCTAAAAAATACCCTCTCCCTGTTAGGCAAAAAACCTCAGCTAGTCATTACAGATAGCCAAGTTTTTGGCCAAGTGGCTAGAGATACACCTCCCGATCTCCTTCTTACTTCCTTTTCTATTTTATTTGCCCGTTATAAAGGGAACCTTCCACAACTCATTGGAGGAGTAAAGGCCTTAGATGCTCTTCAAGAAGGAGATAAGGTGCTCATTGCAGAGGGTTGTACCCATCACCGTCAGTGTGATGATATTGGCTCTGTTAAATTGCCTCACTGGATCAAAGATTATACTGGAAAAACACTTTGTTATGCATTTTGTAGTGGCGTAGGCTTTCCTGAAGATTTGTCTCCTTATAAGCTGATTGTCCATTGTGGAGGATGTACGCTTACACCTCGTGCTATGGTTTATCGCTTAAAAGAAGCAGAAAGACAAGGAATCCCTATAACCAACTATGGTATTCTCATTGCCCATATGCAAGGAATTTTAAAACGTAGTCTGAGTCCCTTCCCAAGCTTACTTGTGACTTTAGACACCCTATAAGACAAATTAAAATACGGTTTTCAACCTTCTCTAAGTGGATGAAGACCGTATTTTTTATGCATTATTTTAAACCCCTTTATAAGCTTAGCTTTTTAATTAAACGCGCTTTTTTTTAAGCATAATTTGACAAGAAAACATACAAACTATATAATAGATACTAACATGACAAAGAGCGGTATTAAAAGTTAATCGGATAACATAGAAAAAATCCTTCTTGGAGCGGACAAACAGAAGGGTGTTTTCTAATGTTGGAATTTTACAAATAGTGCATAGAAATAAATGGAGGAACATGACGTGGCTATAAAAAAACAAAAAAATAATATGAAAATTATTTCCCTAGGTGGACTAGGTGAAATTGGAAAGAACATGACTGTCTTTGAATACAAAGAAGATATTGTTATCGTGGACTGTGGTCTTGCCTTTCCTACAGATGAAATGTTAGGAATTGATTTGGTTATTCCCGATATTACCTATTTAAAAAAGAACCAAGAGCGTGTACGAGGCATTGTCCTAACCCATGGTCATGAAGACCATATTGGTGGCCTGCCTTATATCTTAAAAGAATTGAATGTACCAGTTTATGGAACAAAACTCACCATTGGCTTAGTAGAAAACAAGCTCCGTGAACATAATATGCTGGCTTCTACGGAACGAATCAATGTCCTGCAAGGTGAGACCATTAAATTGGGTACACATTTTAAAATCGAATTTATTGCTTCAAATCATAGTATTGCCGACGCTGTCATGTTAGCATTCTTTACTCCTATAGGGACCTTAATTCACACAGGAGACTTTAAATTGGATTATACCCCTATTCGTGGTAAGACCTTAGATTTACATCGCTTAGCTCAATTAGGACAAAAGGGTGTTCTAGCTCTTTTTGCAGATAGTACCAATGCAGAAAGGCCTGGACATAATCCTTCTGAACGTATGGTAGGACGTACCATTGATAATGTATTTCATAAGTATAATGATCGGCGTATTATGGTAGCAACTTTTGCTTCTAATATTGATCGGGTACAACAGGTTATTCAAGCTGCCTATGAACACAAGCGTAAAGTAGCTGTACTGGGACGCAGTATGGTAAATGTTGTCCGCACCGCTAGTGAATTAGGCTATTTAGAAATTCCTAAAAACACTTTAATTGAAGCCAATGAAATTAAACGTTATAAAGATAATGAAGTGGTGACCATTATGACGGGTAGCCAAGGAGAACCTATGGCCGCTCTATCTCGCATTGCTGTGTCAGAGCATAAGCAAATTGATTTAAAACCTGGAGATGTTATTATTTTAAGTTCTACCCCTATTCCTGGTAACGAAAAAACCGTTTCTAAGGTGGTAAATGAACTGATTAAAAAAGGAACCGTTGTAATTCGTGAAGATACTCATGTATCCGGTCATGCGACCCAAGAAGAGCTTAAACTGCTCCATGCCTTAGTTCAACCCAAGTATTTTATTCCTGTCCATGGTGAATACCGTCACTTACAAAAACATGTAGAACTTGCAGTGAGCTTGGGGCTTCCAAAAGAAAATGCTCAAATTTTATCTGTTGGAGATGTCTTAGAGCTTAATCGTCACACCTGCCAAATAAACGGGACTGTTCCTTCAGGCCAAATTTTAGTAGATGGCTTGGGAGTAGGAGATGTAGGAAATATTGTCCTTCGTGACCGTAAAGCCCTTTCACAAGATGGCTTAGTTATTGTGGTAATGACCATTGAGAAAGAGTCCCGAATGATTGTATCAGGTCCAGATATTATTTCCCGTGGATTTGTCTATGTGAGAGAAGCAGAAGGTTTAATGGATGAGGCCAAAAAGGTGATTCAAAAAGCTCTAGAGCGTTGTGAAGAAGAACGTATTCGTGAATGGGCTCAAATTAAAGTCCTTGTAAGAGATGAGCTTAAAAACTATATATGGAAAAAAACAAAACGTAATCCAATGATACTTCCTATTATTATGGAAGTCTAAAGGATGCTAAAAAGCCTGTCTAACACACTGAAAAATGTGTTGGGCAGGCTTTTTTAGTTTACTTAATAGAAGACCGATCAAACAATCTCTTTTCCAGCTTTATGAAGCTAAGACTCTAACAGCTAATTGTAAACAACCCATAATTCCCTGGTTACCTTCTAGACTGGCCGGTACAATATAGCTTTCCATATTTTGAAGCTCTTTGGTTATCAAATAACCATTTAAAAGCTCAACTACCTTTTGACGAATAAGAGGGAAGAGTTGCTCTTGGTGCATCACCCCACCGCCTAAAATAATCTTATGGGGTGCCAAGGTTAAAATGTAATTCACTAGAGCATGGGCAATATAATACGCTTCCAATTCCCAAACTTCTGCTAAATCCACCAAATCTTTAGCTTTTTTCCCCCAACGCTCCTCAATAGCAGGACCAGCAGCTAAACCTTCTAGACAGTTGCTATGATAAGGACACTTCCCTTTATAAGTATCTAAAGGATGCTTAGGCAGCAGAATATGACCAGCTTCCGGATGCAGCATCCCATGGAGTAATTCACCTTGTTGATAGATTCCCACACCTACACCTGTCCCAATGGTTATGTAAATACTGGATGCTACATCTTTTGCACATCCCCACGTGGCTTCTCCTAAAATAGAACCATTGACATCTGTATCAAAGCCAATAGGAAGACTGAGGGCCTCTTGGAAAGCACCTACTATATTATAATTTTGCCAAGCTAATTTAGGGGTAGACGTAATAAACCCATAGGTACTAGAGCTCTTATTTAAATCAATTGGGCCAAAACATCCGATTCCTAAGGCTTCAATGTTGCCTTCTTTAAAATATTGAATAATGGATGGAATAGTCTCTTCGGGAGTAAGAGTAGGGACTTCCATTTGATGAAAAATCTCCCCTTTATCATTACCTATGGCACATACCATTTTTGTTCCACCTGCTTCAAGTGCTCCTAATCGCATCGCTTCATCTCCTATCTTAAGTGTTATTTTCTATATCTTATACTATTTCTTAAAATAAATAAACGCGTATTTACATAATAATATTTAGAAATTTTCTAATAGCACTTGTCCCTAAGCACAAAGAATGATAAAATAACTCAATTAATATATTTATATAAAAGTATAGAAATAGTTTATAGTATGTATAGCTATAAACACTAATGAAAAGGAGAGACTAAAAGATGAAAAAACACTTTAAATTAGTCGCTATACTATGTTTAGTGACGGCCTTAACTCTTACGGGTTGTGGTGCTAAAAAGACCCAGGGTGCTTCTAAAGAGACCAAGGATGTTACGAACGACACCTTTAAGGTAGGGCTAGAATGTGGTTATGCCCCTTTTAACTGGACACAGATGGATGATTCTAAAGGTGCAGTACCTATTGATGGCACTGCCGAATTTGCTGGTGGTTATGACGTCGAGATCGCTAAAAAAATAGCAGCTGGACTAGGTAAAGAATTGGTCATCGTAAAAACAGAATGGGACGGCTTAGTTCCAGCTCTTGTGTCCGGTAAGATTGATGCCATTATAGCAGGTATGTCACCTACTGCTGAAAGAGCAAAAACCATTGATTTCTCAGATAACTACTACAAATCTGATCTTGTTATGGTTGTAAAAAAAGGGGGAGCTTATGAAGGAGCTACCTCTATTCAGGATTTTAGTGGTGCCAAAATCACTGCACAGCTTAATACCTTCCATTATACGGTTATTAATCAAATTAATGGTGTCCTTGCTCAGCCTGCTATGGATAATTTCCCTGCCATGCGTGTTGCTCTTGAATCAGGTATTATTGATGGCTATGTTTCTGAACGCCCCGAAGGTGTTAGTGCAAGTGCTGCCAATGCTAACTTTGCAATGGTTGAATTTAAAGAAGGCTTTGAAACCTCTGATGAAGATACGGCTATTGCAGTAGGTCTTCAAAAGGATAGTCCTTTAAAAGAAAAAATAAATGAAGTATTAGCAGAGCTAGAAGAAGGTGAACGTACTGACATGATGGATAAGGCTATTGCTAATCAGCCTGCTGCTCAATAAGATATCTATTCCATCACTAAAGAAACCGAGTGCAGTTTTTGCAGTCGGTTTCATAATGACTAGAGGAGGGAAATAATGAGTTTAGAATGGCTTATTCTTATTTTTCAAAATAATTTACCTATGTTTTTAAGAGGGGCTGGTGTAACCCTCTACATCTCTATTATTGGTACCTTATGTGGTTCTCTCATCGGATTACTGATTGGTGTCATTCGTACCATTCCTATACCAGAGCGAGGTTTTAAAAGAGGACTTTTAAAAACGATTAATGTGATTCTCTCAGCTTATATTGAATTTTTTAGAGGTACTCCTATGATTGTACAGGCCATGGTTATTTATTATGGGTCTGCAGCAGCCTTTGGTCTGGATATGAATCGTCTCGTTGCTGCTATCTTTATTGTTTCCATTAATACAGGTGCTTATATGGCTGAGATTGTTCGTGGGGGTATTATATCTATTGATAAAGGACAATTTGAAGCAGCTCATGCCATTGGGATGAACCATGTACAAACCATGCTTCATGTTATTTTACCTCAAGTGATCCGTAATATTTTACCTGCTACTGGTAATGAATTTGTTATAAATATTAAAGATACTTCTGTTCTTAATGTGATCTCTGTCTCAGAGCTTTACTTCCAAACCAAGTCCATTGCAGGAAACAACTTCCGTTATTTTGAATCCTTCTTTGTGGCCTGTATCCTTTATTTTATTATGACCTTTACCGTTACCCGTATTTTGCGTTTTATTGAGAAGCGTTTAGATGGGCCAGATAACTACACGATGATTGGTAATCAAATGCAAGTAGAACGCCCTGAGGATGCAGTATTACGTAAACAAAATGCAGGTATTCATCAGTTAAACTAAGGAGGCCCCTATGGAAAAAGTCATAGATATTCAACATTTAAGTAAAAGCTTTGGAAGCCATGAAGTTCTAAAAGATATTGACTTTGCAGTCTATAAAGGAGAAGTTGTTTGTATTATTGGTTCCTCAGGTTCTGGAAAATCTACTTTATTACGTTGTGTCAACCTATTGGAGAAACCCAGTGGAGGACAAATTATATACCATGGTAAAAATATTTTAGACGACAATCATAATCTTTCAGCTTATCGTACCAAGTTAGGTATGGTTTTCCAACAATTTAATCTCTTTAATAATCACACCGTATTAGGCAATTGCATCATAGGACAGATGCAGGTTCTTAAACGGAGTAAAAGTGAAGCCCAAGAGGTGGCTATGAAATACCTAAAGGTAGTAGGTATGGCGGATTATATTAGTGCCCGTCCTAAACAGCTTTCAGGTGGGCAGAAGCAACGGGTGGCCATTGCCAGAGCCCTTTCAATGGAACCTGATGTGATGCTTTTTGATGAACCCACTTCTGCCTTGGACCCTGAAATGGTAGGAGAAGTCTTAAAGGTTATGAAAGAATTAGCAGAAACCGGACTAACCATGTTGGTTGTAACTCATGAAATGGGCTTTGCCAAGGATGTGGCTGACCGCGTCGTCTTTATGGACAAGGGACTCATTGCAGAAGAAGGCTCACCTGAACAAATCTTTAATGCTCCTCGTCAAGAACGTACCCGAGAATTCTTAAAACGTACATTAGAAAAATAAGTGAAAGTAAAAGTGAAAAAGCCATTAAGCGGATGAACATCTATGTTAATTAAGAATGTTGTCAAATTTGATAATTAAGTGATATAATACTTAAAAAAATAGAAGGAGATTAAAATTATGAAACTATCTAAAATTGCTTTGTTAAGTTTTATGGCACTTACCACTGCCTTTTCTTTAGCAGGATGTGGACAAGGTAAAAATACCGGAGAGGGTAAGGTCTATACCATCGCTACCGATACGACCTTTGCTCCTTTCGAATTTGAAGATACAAGTGGTAAATTTGTTGGAGTAGATATTGAACTTCTAGAGGCCATTGCTAAAGATCAAGGTTTTAAATATGAGCTCCAAGCTCTTGGATTTAATGCAGCTGTTCAAGCCCTTGAAGCCAAACAAGTAGATGGTGTCATTGCAGGTATGAGTATTACCGACGAAAGAAAGTTAAAATTTAATTTTTCAGAACCTTACTTTGATTCTGGGGTTGTAATGGGTATTGCCGCAGAAAACGAAACCATTAAAAGCTATTCCGATTTATCTGGTCAAAAAGTAGCTGTTAAGACAGGAACAGAAGGTGCTACTTTTGCTGAATCTATTGCAAGTCAATATGGCTTTGAGACTGTTTATTTTGAGGATTCTGCTAATCTTTATGAAGATGTTAAACTTGGTAATACCGTAGCTTGCTTTGAAGATTATCCTGTTTTAGGTTATGCCATTACACAAAATGTTGGACTCAAAATTGTAACAGAAAAGGAGAAGGGCTCTTCTTATGGTTTTGCTGTTGCTAAAGATGCCAATGCTGAACTGCTTCAAATGTTTAATGACGGCCTAGAACATGTAAAAGCCAATGGTACATATGATAAAATACTAGACAAATACATTCAGGAGTAAAGCTATGAATTTCTTTGAGTTATTAATAGAAAGTCTCCCACGCCTCCTACAAGGCATGGGAGTGACATTAAAGATTACTTTGATTTCCCTTGTTTTTGCTACACTACTTGGTCTAATTACCTGTTTTATGGCTATTTCTTCTAAAAAGACTCTACGTTTTATGGCCACTTGCTATATTGACTTGATTCGTGGGACGCCTTTGTTGGTACAAGCCTTCTTTGTTTATTTTGGTATAACACAAGCCTTAAATTTTCGACTAACAGCAGACATTGCCGGGATTATTACTTTAAGTCTCAATGCAGGTGCTTACCTTTCTGAAATCTTCCGTAGTGGTATTTTAGCTATCGATAAAGGGCAAATGGAAGCTGCAAGAAGTTTAGGCCTACCTTATAGTCGGGCTATGCAAAAGATTATTATGCCTCAAGCTGTACGCATTGTGGTTCCTTCTCTAGTCAATCAATTTATTATTACTTTAAAGGATACTTCTATTTTATCTGTTATTGGAATGCGTGAACTGACACAAACAGGTAAACTTATTGTTTCTGTTAACTTTGAATCCTTTAAAATTTGGACTATGGTAGCCATTATGTACTTTCTTCTTATTTGGGTACTTTCTAAATTATCAAAGATTATTGAAAGGAGGCTAGCATATGGTAAAAGTCAGCGTTAGTGACCTCCATAAGAGTTTTGGAGGACTCGATGTCTTACGTGGCCTTAATCTAGAAGTTCATGAAGGCGAAGTTGTCTGTCTCATTGGGCCCTCTGGTTCTGGTAAAAGTACTTTTTTACGTTGTATCAATTCCTTAGAACAACCCACCTCTGGCACTGTTATCGTAGATGATTATAAGATTACCGATAAACATGCTAACATTAATAAAATTCGCGAAAATATTGGTATGGTTTTTCAGCAATTTAATTTATTTCCTCATCTAAACGTCCTTAATAATATTATGATGGCACCTATTGATCGTAAAAAAATGGATAAAGCTACTGCAGAAAAAAAGGCACGTACCCTCTTAGAGCGAGTAGGACTTATTGATAAAGCCAATGAATATCCCAGTAATCTTTCTGGAGGACAACAACAGCGTGTAGCCATTGCTCGGGCTCTAGCCATGGAACCTGATTTGATGCTCTTTGATGAACCTACCAGTGCATTAGATCCTGAAATGGTAGGTGAAGTACTGGGGGTTATGCGTCAATTAGCTGATGAAGGCATGACCATGATTATCGTAACCCATGAAATGAACTTTGCCCGTGAAGTAGCAGATCGAGTGATCTTTATGGATGAAGGCGTTATTGTAGAAGAAGGAAAACCTGAGGAAGTATTCACTTCTCCTAAACAAGAACGCACCATCGCCTTTTTAAATAAAGTCATTTAAAGCCTTTCTTCAGGCTTTGTCATAGAAAGAGGACGTTTTCTTATAAGATTTTACCTTTAAAGAAGACGTCTTTTTTAATGGAATTATTTGTTTGAAAGTGGTCAAATTTGCCGAATCATTCAAGAGGAGTAGCGAAAGAAGAGGGACTGATATATGATAAACTTAGCTATACTTTTCAAAAACTTCTATAAGGAGAGATAAAGAATGAACTTTGGTTATTTTGATGAACAACATAAAGAATATGTTATTACCCAGCCCAATACACCTGCCCCTTGGGCCAATTATCTCGGTTCTCCAGAATACGGTGCCATCATTTCCAATAATGCAGGGGGATATAGTTTTGTAAAATCAGGAGCTAACGGACGTCTTATCCGTTACCGTTTTAATGGGATTAACTGTGATCAACCTGGTCGTTATATTTACATACGTGATCATGAGAGCCAGGATTTTTGGTCTGGCTCTTGGCAACCTGTGGGCAAAAGTTTAGAAACCTATGAAAGTCGCTGCCATCATGGTACGGCCTATACCAAAATGTTCTCACGCTATGCCAACATTAAAACAGAGACACTTTACTATGTGCCTCTTGGTAAAACCCATGAAGTTTGGCATACACGCCTCACCAATGAAGATAGTAAGCCTAGAAACCTCTCACTCTATGGTTATGTGGAGTTTACCAACGATAGTAACTATGAACAAGATGGCGTAAATCTCCAATATACACAGTTTATTACCCGTACTTACTTTAAAAAGAATAAAATTGTTCAAACCATTAATGAAAATGTAATAGAAAAAATCAATGGCTCCGATGCTAGCCAACGGTTTTTTGGGGTAGTAGGGGAAGAGGTTTGCCACTATGATGGCGACCGAGAAGCTTTTGTAGGGGAATACCACAACTATTCTAACCCTATTGCCGTAGAAAGTGGGGCTTGCTCCGATTCCCTAAACTTTAATGGAAATTCCTGTGGAGCATTACAGCTTACCTTTACTTTGGCACCTGGTGAAAGTAAAGAAGTGGCTTTTCTTTTAGGTGCTTACAGTGATGAGGGAGCCACTGCATTAATGGCTGGCTACGAAAACTTGACAGCTATTGGAGAAGAAGTGGCTGAACTAAAAAATTATTGGCACGCTAAGCTCAATCGTTTCCAGGTTCAAACACCTGATGCTGCTTTTAATCATATGATCAATACATGGAATGCTTATCAATGCTTTATCACCTTTATTTGGTCACGTGCCGCTTCTTTCCAATACTGTGGCTTACGTAATGGCTACGGTTACCGTGATACCGTTCAAGATATTCAAGGAATCATTCATCTTGAACCAGAATTAGCCCTTGAGAAGATTCGTTTTATGCTTTCTGCTCAAGTAGATAATGGAGGTGGCCTTCCCCTTGTTAAATTTAATCATCAAGCAGGCCATGAGAATACCCCTGATGACGCCTCTTATGTGGCAGAAACAGGACATCCTTCTTATCGCGCAGATGATGCCCTTTGGTTATTCCCTACCATCCTTAAATATATCAATGAAACAGGTCATCAAGATTTCTTAGACGAAGTCATTGTTTTTGCCAATGGGGGAGAGGGAAGTGTTTATGAACACTTAAAGCGTGCTATTGACTTTAGTATGCAACGTTTAGGTGCTCATGGTATGCCTGCAGGCCTTCATGCGGACTGGAACGATTGCTTACGCATGGGTAAAAAAGGTGAATCTACTTTTGTTGCCTTCCAACTTTACTACGGTATGGCTATTTTAAAGAAGTGGGCAGAGGAGAGAAGTGACTCCGATTACGTGACCTATTTAACAGAAAAATTAGAAGCCCTTCATAGTACACTTCAAAATTGCTGGGAAGGCGATCAATTTATTCGTGGTATCAAAGAAAATGGTGAAGTAGTAGGCTCTAAAAATGATCCAGAAGCAAACCTCTGGTTAAACCCACAATCTTGGGCGGTTATTAGTGGCTGTGCCAGTCCGGAACAAGCTGAAAAAGCCTTAGAGAAAGTCTATAATAAGCTCAATACCCCTTATGGGGCTGTTCTCCTTGATCCACCTTATAAAGACCATGCTTTTGATGGCGCCTTAATGCTTTTATTTAATGCCTCTACAAAAGAAAATGGTGGTATTTTCTCTCAATCTCAAGGATGGATTATCTTAGCTGAAGCCCTTATGGGTCATGGTAATAGAGCTTTTGAATACTATAAAGAATGTAACCCTGCGCAAATGAACGATCAAGCAGAAATTCGTAAGCTAGAGCCTTATGCTCATGGTCAATTTATTGAAGGCAAGTACAGTCCTTTCCATGGAAGAGCCCATGTGCATTGGCTTACTGGAACAGCCTCTACCGTTATGGTGGGTTGTGTAGAAGGTATTTTAGGCATACGTCCACAAATCGATGGCCTCCTTATTTCACCAAGTATTCCTTCTGAATGGAAAAGCTTTAGTATCTCTAAAACCTTTAGAGGTAAACACTTAGATATACAAGTTTCTAATGAAGAAGGTCATGAGAGTGGTGTACGAAAAGTTGTCTTAAATGGTACAGAACTTCCTAGTCCCTTTATTCCTTGTGACTTATTACAAGAAGAAAATTCCATTCAAATTTATATGTAGTGGTACCTTTTTAAACAAATCTGTTTATAGTAACATGGCAGAGCATGATACTTATCTTTCACCTTGTGACGATGTAACCTGTACAGTAGCTACTTGCAAGTACAATGCCCAGAACATCTGCCAGCTTGAGGATATACAGGTGAATAGCGAAGAGGATGTGACGATTTATACGCAAACAGATTGCAGTAGTTTTGAAGCCCGTTAAAATGAATAAAAAGAGGTATCTCGCTGAAGAGATACCTCTTTTTATTCATTTTACTACTTATTATTTTTTTGCTCTTTTAATTTGGCAACAAAATCTTTAGCAAAAAGCTTAGCCTTCTTTTTATCTTCTTCACTTGCTCTAAAAACAATGCCAAAAGGTTCAAAAGGAACTTCACATTTAAGTTGCTTAAGTCGTTCTTGCATATGAGGAAGCGCTTCGCCACTCCACCCATAAGCTCCAAAACAACCTGCTACTAACTTCCTATCCATGATAGGATTTAAAAAGCCTAATAGTTGCCAAATAGGAGGGAGGGCATCTGCTAAAAGAGTAGGAGAGCCTACTAAAAGACCTTGAGCATTATGAATAGCTGTAGCCACTTCACCTATGGAACTTTCCACTAAATCATAGAGTTTAACTTCTAACTGTTCATCTGCCTCTTTTAAACCTTCAGCTATAGTATTAGCCAGTTCAGCTGTATAACCATAAGCAGAAACATAGGGAATAATAACCGTAGGTACTGTGACCTCTTGTGGGCGAGACCACTCATCATACAGAGCAAGGTACTCCTCCATGTTTTCTTTTTCTAAAATCATCCCATGCCCTGGACAAATATAAGATAGCGGCAAATCTTTAATTTTTATGAGAGCTTTTTGAACATAGGGTTTAAACGGCCCCATAATCATATCAAAATAGTAACGATAGGCCTCGTTAAAATCAGCTACTTTCTCTGGCTCTAGCTGACTTTTGAAGAGGCGTTCATCGCAATAATGCTCTCCAAAAGAATCACAAGTGACTAAAATTTGTTCTTCTTCAATGTATGTATACATGGTATCTGGCCAATGAAGAAGTGGTACACTTAGAAAACGTAGGGTTCTATTTCCTAAAGAAAGTGTATCACCTTCTTTAACGACTTTGCATTTAAAGGTTTTATTGGTTATTTGCGTCAGATATTTAATGGCTAAGGCACTTCCTACAACAGTGGCCTGAGGCGCGTAGTCAAGAAGCTTAGCCACGGAACCTACATGATCAGGCTCAGTATGATTAACTACAATATAAGTAATGTCTTCAAGTGGGGTAAGACTTTTAAGATTTTCTAAGTACGCATCAAAGAAGCGCTCCTTTACTGTCTCAAAAAGAGCTATGCCTTCTTCTCCTTTTAGCAAATAGGCATTATAAGTTGTGCCATATTGGGTTTCCATAATAATATCAAAAACTCTTAATTGAGGATCTAAGGCACCTAACCAATAAAAATCGGGGGTAATACTTTGAACTTTAGACATAGGCCATTCCTTTCTTAAGGTATTTTATATAATAATTGTTCTCATATAAAATAAATTATAGTTTATTTTTTACTATTGTCAATAGTTATCTTCCTTGTTTAGTATTGTGATTATTAAACTTTTCGTTAATCCTTGCAATCTAAAAGAGAGTGTGATATATTACTCACATAATATTTTATATTTTTAAACAATGGCGTTTAAAAAGTCCTGTTAAAGGGTTTTTTAGGCGCTTATTTTTTTAGGGGGAATCTATATGAGGAAATATGCGTTACAAATGAGTTGGCTAAGTGTTTGTTTCATGTCTCTTTTAGGAATGATTTGGCTTTATAAGCTCCAGCATTTCTGGGGTAGTAGTCTTATTTTTATTGTGGTGATGGGCTTTGGGCTTTATCTTATTCAAAAGCTTTTTTACCAATGCCAAGCATTAGAAAGCCAATTAGTGACTTCTACTCAAACCTTTCATAAATTAAGTTATGACTTACCTGTGGCTTCCAGCCAAGTCTCCGCTGTTTCTAAAAGCCTCTCTCTTACATTAGAAGAAAATAATGCTTTTACCCAAGAACTTTTTATCCAAACAGAAGAGATGAGTCTATTAAATACTAAGGGAAGTACGGCTATTCATGAGGCTCTATTATCTATTAAGGAAGTTTTAAAAGGCCTTGAGCAAGTAGATGGTACAACGACTGAACTAAAAGATTTAAGCCGTGTATCACATATCATCATCCATGAGAGCTTAAGTGAAATCCTCAATATACTTGTAGCTATTCAAGAAATGGAGCAATCCGCCAAAACAACACTAGCTTCTATGAAAACACTAACAGCTACTTCAAAAAAAATTCTAAGCTTATTAGATACTGTACAGATGATTTCCAATCAAACCCATTTATTGGCCCTTAATGCCTCTATTGAATCGGCTCGAGCTGGAGAGGCTGGTAAAGGCTTTGCTGTGGTAGCAGAAGAAATTCGTAAGCTTTCCACCAATACATCCCTTGCTGTAAGCGATGTCAATGCCCTTATTTCTAGTATTCAACAAGCCATAGAAGCCGTTAACACGGAGGTACTTAAAAACTTTCATCAAGTGGAAGTGGGGGTTACCAAATCCAAGCATTTGGAAGACGACCTAGAAAAAATGCAACATTCCTTTGAAAAAGTTGTGGATTTAGTAGAGGTAATATCTGGTCTAGCGCAACAAGAACTGACTTTAGCCCAAAAAGCTGATACAACTATTAATGCTATGGAAACTTCTATGGAGCAAACCGCCTTAAGTGTACAAAATGTATGGCATTCTGTAGCTTCTCAAAAGAAAAACATTGAGGAAATTGCAGAAATGGGTGGGCGTCTTAATGATGCAGCTCAACTCTTATCATTGCTTTTAAAAGATTATCACTTAGACGATTTATCTGCATTACAAAATAAAGGGCTAGAAGAAGCTTTAGTTACCTTTAAGGAAATCTTAGCTAATCTCTCTCAAGAACAAGCTTTTGGTGCCCTGGATAGTACTTTTCACCAGCAAGCTCTTCAAAAGCTTAAAGCGACCTATTCTTTTATTGAAGCCATCTGGACCAATGGGCACAAAGGTCGGTTTATTGTCTCCATACCACCAGCAGGTATTGCCAACGGCAGTGTAAGAGAGTGGTTTCAAAAAAGTATACAGGGTGAACTTTACGTTTCAGCTCCTTATATTTCTGCTATTACCCATGCTCCTTGCTTGACTTTATCTGCCCCTATTCGTGAAAAGTCTGGAACGATTCGAGGCGTTATTGGATTAGATATTACATTAGAAGCCAAAGTCGTTTAGTCTCTTGTTAAACTATTTTTCATAAAAGCGCCCTAATGATTCTCCCCTCATTAAGGCGCTTTTAATGGCTACTGGCTAATTAATATGTGGACTCTGAAAGCCTTCTCGTTTCACCGAATGCTTTTTAGCTGTTGGATTATGATTTTTAGCCTCCTCAGACGTCAGTGGTGTCTGTCCATTACATTTTTTCATACGGACTTCCTTAGGATCGATTTGACTATCCTTTGCCATTTGCATCCACTCCTTTCTAACTTTAGTGTGGATGTTTTTTTGTTTTTATAATCTGTTAAATTTTGTTTTATTGTCAAGGCTTTGGGGCATCTCTTGAAACTCTTGGTCAATTCATGTAGAATGAAAAAGAAGTTAATGATTTAGGAGGATTAAAACAGCTATGAGTGAACGTCAAGTTGTTCAGGTTACATCGGAAGAGGCGCTTCGCCAAACCGCTATTATTCATAAATTAGCCCAACGTCAAGAAGGGAAAAATTTAAAATACTGTATCAGTACCTTTGGTTGCCAAATGAATAGCCGTGATTCAGAAAAAATGGAAGGCATGCTAGAAGAAATGGGGTATACCAAAACAGAAAAAGAAAAAGAAGCCGATTTTATTCTCTACAATACCTGTTGTGTGCGTGAGAATGCTGAGCTTAAAATCTATGGCCGTTTAGGGGCTTTAAAGGCTGTTAAACGTCAAAATCCTAATCTTATTATTGCCCTCTGTGGCTGTATGATGCAGCAAGACTTGGTGATTGATACCCTTAAAAAGAAATATAACTTTGTAGATATTATCTTTGGGACCTATAACATTTATAAGTTACCAGAACTATTACAAACTCGCTTAGAAACTGGTAAAAATGTCATAGATATTTGGGATTCTTATAAAGACATTGTAGAAGACCTACCTAATGCTAGAAAATATGATCATAAGGCTTGTGTCAATATTATGTATGGTTGCAACAACTTCTGTACTTACTGTATTGTGCCTTATGTAAGAGGACGTGAGCGTAGCCGAGAAGCCAGTGACATTATGAGTGAAATTAAAGGCTTAGTTGCAGATGGCGTTAAAGAAATTATGCTCCTTGGTCAAAATGTCAATTCTTATGGTAAAAATTTAGAGACCCCTATGAGCTTTGCCCAACTCCTAAGAAGTGTCAATGAAGTAGAAGGCTTAAAACGTATTCGTTTTATGACATCTCATCCAAAGGATTTAAGTGATGAACTCATTTCTGCTATGGCCAGCTGTGAGAAGGTCTGCAAAAGCATTCACCTGCCTGTTCAGTCTGGAAGCTCACGGATTTTAACCAAAATGAACCGTCATTATACAAAAGAAGAGTATTTAGAAGTCGTTCGTAAGCTTCGTCTTGCCATGCCAGAAATCGAAATAACTACAGATATTATTGTGGGCTTCCCAGGTGAAACAGAAGAAGACTTTTTAGATACCTTAGACATGGTAGAAAAAGTGGGCTATGCCAGTGCTTTTACCTTTATTTACTCCAAACGTACAGGAACACCTGCAGCTACCATGGAGGAACAAGTTCCAGAAGAAGTCATTAAGGAGCGCTTTAATCGCCTCTTAGCTGTGACAGACCGTATAGGTCTTAGGATCATGGAGAAACAAGTAGGTAAGGTTCTAGAAGTCTTCTTTGAAGAAGTAAGTAAGCACGATGAAAGCGTCCTTAGTGGTCGTACAGATAGTGGCCTACTTGTCAATACAAAAGCGCCTAAGACGCTCTTAGGACAATTCGCGCCGGTGAAAATAATAGGAACCAAGACCCATTATCTCATAGGAGAATGGATGGAATAGGGATGATGAAAATGAATGTAACACCTATGATGCAACAATATTTGGAAATCAAAGAAGCCAATAAGGACTGTATCCTTTTTTTTCGCTTAGGTGATTTTTACGAAATGTTTTTTGAAGATGCCTTAACAGCATCTCGGGAATTAGAAATTACATTAACAGGTCGTGACTGTGGCCTTGAGGAAAGAGCCCCCATGTGTGGGGTTCCTTTTCATGCAGCAGATAACTATATTTCTCGTCTTGTAGAGAAGGGTTATAAAGTAGCAATCTGTGAACAAGTGGAAGATCCTAAAAGTGCTAAAGGTCTGGTGAAACGCGATGTGATTCGTATTGTAACACCTGGGACCCTTTTAGAAGGTAGTACGGTAACAGAAGGAAAAAACAATTATATTGCCGCCATCGTTGAAGTAGAAGAGACCTATGGTCTAAGTATTAGTGATGTCACCACAGGGGAGTGGCGTACCACTTTTCTTTCAGGCGAAAATCGCCTACGCAAGCTCCTAGATGAATTGGCAAAGTTTGCCCCTGTAGAATGTCTAGTAAGTGATCACTGTAGTCAGTGCCAAGAAATCTATTCCTTTTTACAAACACGTTTTAATACTTTAGTGGAGGCCATTGCCCCTCATTGTTTAGATGATACCCTTTCTTATCAGCTTCTTACCAAACATTTTGGTGTCCTATCTCTAGAAGGTATAGGACTTTATCCAAGACAAGCCAATACTTTAGCAGCTTCTTGCTTACTTTATTATTTAAAAGAAACCCAAAAAAATGAACTCAGCCATATGGGTCGTATAGACCTTTATAATGTAGATACCTATATGCTTTTGGACCTTTCTACTCGCCGTAACTTAGAGCTCACAGAAACCCTCCGTGAAAAACGTCGCAAAGGCTCTCTTCTTTGGGTACTGGACCAAACACAAACAGCTATGGGCGCACGTTTTCTAAGAAAAGCTATTGAACAGCCTCTTATTGATGCCACAGAAATCAATAAGAGGCTAGAAGCCACTAAAGAGTTAGTGGATAATGCTCTTTTAAGAGAAGACCTTATAGATGCCCTAAAAGATATTTATGACCTTGAAAGACTTATGAGCAAAGTGGCTTATGGTACATGTAATGCCAAAGATCTGATTGCTATTAAACAATCTTTGTCACAGCTTCCTGTTGTTAAGTCCCTGCTTTCGCCTTGTCATTCCCAGCAACTCCAAGCCTTAGAAAAGCGATTGGATACTTTAAAGGATGTTTTTGAACGGATTAATGCCTCTATCTACGAAGAGGCCCCCATTTCCCTACGTGAAGGCCATTTAATTAAAGATGGCTACCATGAGGAAGTGGACCATTTACGTCAAATTAAAAGTCAAGGTTCTTCTTGGCTAGTGGCTATTGAAACCCGTGAAAAAGAAAAAACAGGCATTAAAAACCTAAAGATTAAGTACAATAAAGTGTTTGGTTACTTTTTAGAAGTCACCCAATCTTACAATCATTTAGTTCCTGATTACTTTATTCGCAAGCAAACACTGGCCAACTGTGAACGCTATATTACAGAAGAACTTAAAAAGGTAGAAGAAGAGGTACTTGGTGCAGATGACAAATTAACCACTTTAGAGTATCAACTCTTTACGGAGATACGAGAAGGTGTTTTAAGTGAGATGAGCCGTCTCTTAGCTGTCTCAGCTGTTATTGCTGAACTGGACCTTTATTGCTCCTTTGCGCAAGTGGCCCATAAGCAGCACTATATTTGTCCTACTATCCATGAAGGCTCTAGCATCAGCATTAAAATGGGCCGTCATCCTGTAGTGGAAAAGATGATGGGCGACCAAAGCTTTATTGCCAATGATGTCCATCTGGACCAACAAGAAGAGCAAATTATGCTTCTAACAGGCCCTAATATGGCCGGTAAATCCACTTATATGCGTCAAGTGGCCCTCATTGTCTTAATGGCTCAAATGGGTTCCTTCATTCCTGCTGAATCGGCAACCATTGGTGTAGTCGATCGTATCTTTACACGTGTGGGAGCTTCTGACGACTTAGCTTCTGGCCAAAGTACTTTTATGGTGGAAATGATGGAGGTATCTAATATTCTTCATAATGCCACCCCCCATAGCCTTCTTATTCTAGATGAGATTGGTCGTGGAACCAGCACTTTAGATGGGCTCAGTATTGCTTGGTCCATTATCGAGCATATTAGTTCTAAGCTCTTAGGTGCTAAAACCCTATTTGCCACTCATTATCATGAGCTTACAGCCCTAGAAAGTATGCTTCCCAATGTAAAAAATTATTGTGTAGCCGTTAAAGAAGTAGGAGAGGATATTATCTTCTTGCATAAGATTGTAGCTGGCAGTGTGGACCATAGCTATGGTATTCAAGTGGCTAAGCTAGCCGGTGTGCCTTCTCTTGTTTTAGATCGTGCCAAGGCCATCCTCAAAGACTTGGAACAAGAAACCATGCCCTTAGCCTCTGTGCCCCCTGTTTCTCGGCATAAGGCGGACCCTCCAGCTCCTCAAGAGAGCCCTGTCCTCCCGGAAATGCCTCTTGGCCAAACTTCTCTTTTTCAGGTTGCAGAGTCTTCTACACGGTCACTTGGACATAAAACACCTAAAGAAGAGCATTTAAATGCCACGCAAAAAGCTGTATTAGAAGAGCTTAAAAAGCTAGATATTTTAGAACTAACACCACTAAAGGCTATGCAAATTCTTTATGATTTACAGAAAAAAGTTAAAGCGTAATCCGATAAGAGAGGAGGAAGAAAGTGAGCGAAATTCGACTCTTAGACACCCATACCATCAATAAAATTGCTGCAGGAGAAGTGGTGGAGCGCCCCTCCTCCGTTATAAAAGAGTTGGTAGAAAATAGTATTGATGCCAAGGCTAGTTCCATTACCGTAGAAATTAAACAAGGTGGTATCGACTTTATTCGTGTGACAGATAATGGTTTGGGCATTCCAAAAGATGAAGTAGAAGTAGCTTTCCTGCGTCATGCTACCAGTAAAATTGAGACGGCTGAAGATTTACAAAAAGTGCTAACATTAGGTTTCCGTGGTGAAGCTTTAGCCAGTATTGCATCTGTATCCCATGTGGAGCTTTTAACCAAGACTCCTCAAGACTTAACGGGGAAACGGATAGAAATAAGCGGTGGGAAGCTTGGGAGTAGTGAGGAAGTGGCTTGTCCTAATGGTACCACCTTTATGATGCGTCACCTTTTTTATAATGTGCCTGCCCGTAAAGAATTTTTAGGAAGTAGTAGCTCAGAAGGGGCCAAAATTACCGATTATATGAATCGTCTTGCCCTAGCACACCCTGAGATTTCTTTTAAGTATATTCAGAATAATAAATTAGTTTTTACTACATCAGGCAACCATGATTTAACCCAAGTGGTCCTTCAAATTTACGGCAAAGAGGCCGCCAAAAATGTCTTACCTTTACATGGGGAGGAAGATGGAATAACCTGTACAGGCCTTTTAGGAAATACTTCTCTTACTCGGGCTAATCGTAATTATGAGCATTTCTTCATTAATGGACGCACTATTAAAAGCACTTTACTTCAACGGGCTGTAGAAGATGCCTATAAAACCTTAGTCATGATTGGAAAATTCCCATTTGTCCTGTTACATCTTACCTTGGATCCTGCTACCATTGATGTCAATGTCCATCCCACTAAAATGCAAGTCCGTTTTAAGGATGAAGATGGCATTTACGCTACCGTCTATAAAATGGTTTTAGAGCAACTCCGTCAGGAAAATTTGGTACCTCGTGTCTTAGATAACCCTTTATCACCTCATACCCCTTTAAAGCCTCATAAAGAAGAGCAGGTAGCCACTCAGCAAATGGCAGTAGATACTTTTTTTGCCCCACAGAAACCTGTTACTCCACCTACTGCTACAAGCTTATTAGGAACGACTCATTCTTCTTATCTTTCTAGGCCCTATGAACCTTCTCCTACCGAGCGACTTTTTGGTAAGGAAGAAACCCTACCTACAAAGTCTCTAGAGGAAGAAGGGGAGGTAGAGACGTACTTACCACCTTTGATCCACTCCTATGTGGTACCACCTACTGAAAGAAGGGAAAGTCAGGCTGCTAGTAACACCCTTCATTCCGAAATAAGAGAAGAAGCCTCACCCCTAAGTCCTCACTATCGCATTGTGGGACAGTTCTTTAATACCTATTGGTTGGTGGAATATGGCGGACAAGTTTACATTATTGATCAACATGCTGCTCACGAGCGTCTTCTTTATGAACGTTTTATGCATCAGCTCCAAAACGGAGAGTCTTCTTCCCAACTCCTGCTTTTACCAGAAACCCTTCATTTAACCTCAGCAGAAAGAGTGCTTTTAGAAAAAGAAAAAGCCCTCTTTGAAAAACTTGGGTTTAAGATTGAAGGTTTTGGTGAAACCGATGTAGTCATTCGTGAGGTGCCCTTTATCCTTAATGCTCCTTTACCCCCTTCAGTGGTCAAAGACATTCTGGATCAACTGGAAGAGACGAAGCCTGGTGATTTAACAGTTATCAAAGAAAATGCCATTATTAAGATGGCTTGTCGCAGTGCTGTTAAAGCTCATGATGCTTTAACAAACTTAGAATGTCAAAAGCTTATTGAAGAGTTGATGGCGCTTCAAAATCCCTTTACTTGCCCTCATGGTCGCCCTACCTTAGTGGCACTGACACAAACTGATATTGAAAAAATGTTTAAAAGGATAACCTAGGTGATATCATGAAAAAACCACTTATTTTAATTGCAGGACCAACAGCCTCTGGCAAAACCAGTACAAGTGTCTCTTTAGCCCAGAAAATAAATGGAGAGATTATTTCTGCTGATTCCATGCAAGTTTATAAAGGAATGGATATTGGAACGGCAAAGGTACGAAAAGAAGAGATGGGAGGTATTCCTCATTATATGCTGGATGAATGTTCACCTTATGAGGGTTGTGACATTGCCTTTTTTAAAGAACGTGTTCAAACCTACATTGCTGCCATTCATGCCAAAGGTAAAATCCCTATTTTAGTAGGGGGAACTGGTTTCTATATTAATGCCATTCTTTTTGATACCCAATTTGAAGAGACAAAAGGAGATACGCTTTTAAGAGAACGTCTTCTAAAAGAAGCGCAGCTTATGGGACCTTCTAAGCTCCATCAACGCCTACAAGCTGTGGATCCTTTAAGTGCCCAGGCCATTCATCCCAACAATATCAAAAGGGTCATACGAGCCTTAGAATACTACGAGCAAACAGGACTTCCTATTTCTGCTCATAATGAAAAGGAAAAGACGAAACGCTTAGAAGACACCTCCCCTTATGACTATACTTTTTTTGCCTTAACCATGAAGCGAGAAACCCTTTATGAGCGTATTAATCAAAGAGTAGATGCTATGCTTTTAGAAGGGCTAGTAGGGGAAGTACGTACCTTTTATGAGGCGGGCTTATCTGAGGATGCCGTAGCAATGAAAGCCATTGGGTATAAAGAATTCTTCCCTTATTTTAGAGGAGAAGCCTCTCTTGAAAGCTGTATCCTTAAGCTCAAGCAAAATACACGGAACTATGCAAAGCGTCAACTGACTTGGTTTAAGCACCAAGCCCATCCTCATTTTATAGAAGTGGACCAGTATGCCTTTGATGCTTCACGTATTACAGATGTTATGCTAGAATATATAAACCACTAGAAAAATAATATAAAAGACGTATAAGTTGACCAATTTTTGGATAAAATGAAACTATGTAGCCATTCTTTTTTTTATATTCTATAGACAAGGTGGCAAATATACTATAAAATAAAGTCAACGAAAAAGCGCCTTACAGGAGGGGAAGCAAGATCATGAGTAAAGCCATCAATTTACAAGATGTATTACTAAATCAGCTACGCAAGGATAAAATTGCGATTACAGTTTTCTTAACAAACGGTTTTCAACTCAAAGGGATTATCAAAGGTTTTGATAACTTTGTAGTTATGCTAGAGAGTGACGGTAAACAACAAATGATTTACAAGCATGCCATCTCTACACTGGTTCCATCTAAAATGGTTAATTTAAATACAGCTGCCGAATAGACACATCGCTTATAAAAAACAGAAGCCCTCTTCCACAAAGAGGGCTTCTTAATTGGGTTAAAATAAGGAGAAGACAATGAACACACTCTATGACTTATTTGGAATTGAAAAAGAAACAGAAGCTTTTTGTCATACCATAGAAAAAACATTAAGAGAACAATTCGAAGGTATTGATGCCACCATGCATCAATGTGGTGCCAAAGTCCTTCATGCCATGCAAAAAAATAAATTAAGTGATATTCATTTTGCAGCCACGACAGGCTATGGTTACAATGACTTAGGCCGGGACGTAGT
>JAEYNQ010000240.1 GCA_023412455.1 Bacillota bacterium | reverse complement strand
GTTTTAGGTCATTAATCTCTAATTCCTTAAAATGAAAGAGAGACGCTGCTAAGGCGGCATCAGCTTTTCCTTTTTCAAAAGCCTCTAAGAAATGCGCCTTTGTTCCTGCTCCACCTGAAGCAATAACAGGTATATTAACCGCTTCACTAATAGTCCTGGTAAGCTCTAGGTCATAGCCTTGCTTGGTCCCATCACAGTCCATACTGGTTAAAAGAATCTCTCCTGCTCCCCGTCTTTCCGCTTCTAGTGCCCACTCAACAGCATCCATTCCCGTTGGAATACGTCCCCCATGGATATAGACTTCAAAGCCAGAAGCATCTGTCTTGCGCTTGGCATCAATGGCTACTACAATACATTGGTCTCCAAAACGCTCGGCACCTTTGGAAATCAAAGAAGGATCCTTAATGGCAGCAGAGTTCATCCCAATTTTATCTGCCCCTGCGCTTAGGATATTACGGATATCCTCGATAGACCGTACGCCTCCTCCTACCGTTAAAGGAATGAACACTTCTTCTGCGGTCTTTTCTACTACATCTAAAATAATATTCCGTTCATCAGAAGAAGCCGTAATATCTAGGAAAACGACTTCATCTGCTCCTGCATCACTATAAGCTTTAGCTACCTTTACAGGGTCTCCTGCATCGATGAGGTTGACAAAATTAACACCCTTTACTACCCGTCCTCCCTTTACATCAAGGCAGGGAATAATGCGTTTGCTTAGCATAAATGTCCTCCTTTTTATTTAAAACGTTCTACTGCCTCTTCTAAGTTAATGGCTCCGATATACAAAGCTTTGCCAATAATAGCCCCATGCACATGGATAGCTTCTAGTTTCTCTAAATCCTCTATAGAAGCCACGCCACCTGAAGCTACAATCTCTAACTGAGTCTCTTGAACCAATTTTGCTGTTTCTTCTATATTAGGACCTTGCATCATACCATCTTTAGCTATATCCGTATAAATCACCGTCTTAACACCCATAGCCTCTAATTCCTTGCAAAATTCTAAGGCGGTTGTATCGGTCACTTCTAACCAACCCTCTACAGCTACTTTTCCTTCTTTGGCATCTACACCGATAACAATCTTCTCAGGTCCAAAGACCTCTAAGGCTTCCTGTACCAATGCTTTATTTTTAACTGCAGCACTTCCTAAAATAACCCGATCAACGCCTAAATCTAATTTAGCTTTTATATCTTCTAGACTACGAATGCCTCCACCTAATTCAATGGGAATCTGAAGAGCCTCTACGATGGCTTCAATGGCCTCATTATTCATGCCTTTTCCTTCTTTGGCCCCATCTAAATCCACAATATGTAAGTAGTCTCCCCCTAAGCTTTCCCACCTTTTAGCCATCTCAGCAGGACTACTTCCATATACTGTTACCTGGTTATAGTCTCCTTGTAGGAGTCTGACACACTGGCCGTCTTTTAAATCAATGGCTGGATACAATTTCATCTTGATAGTCCTCCGAAGTTTTCTAGTATTTTAAGTCCCACTGCCCCACTTTTTTCAGGGTGAAACTGGGTAGCAAAAACATTCTCTCTCTGAGCCGCTACAGCAATGTGGGTCCCATAGTTTGTATAGGCACTGACCACATCCTGGCTAGTGGTTAAATAATAGGAATGCACAAAATAAACACTGCAGCCCTCTTCTAAGCCCTTAAATAGAGGTGCCTTTTGGGTAAACTCTAAATTATTCCATCCCATATGAGGAACTTTAAGTCTTTCCCCCTTTGCATCTACCATTTCTTCTTCTTTAAATTTGACAATCTCCCCTGGCAAGAGATGAAGTCCTTCATATTCGCCGTATTCATAGCTTTTATCAAAAAGGAGCTGCATACCCAGACAAATGCCTAAAAGAGGCTTTCCTTTTTTAGCCACTTCCTGAACAGCCTCGCTGAGGCCACTTCGGTTAAGCTCTAAGATGGCATCCCGAAAAGCCCCTACCCCTGGTAAAACCACTTTATCTGCCTTTAAAATAGCTTCTGGAGAAGAGGTAATGGTTGCCTCTAGACCTAGGGCTTTAAAGGCCTTATAAACACTTTTTAAATTGCCCATGCCATAATCTACAATTGCAATCCCCATTTTTACACCTCCAGCATCCCTTTGGTTGAAGGTACACCCTTTACGCGAGAGTTAAAGCTCATAGCGTCTAGAAGGGCTTTGGCAAAAGCTTTGCACATGCCTTCAATGATATGATGATTGTTTTTACCCCTTAAAACTTGAATATGAAGATTTAAACCCCCATGAATAGCTACTGCACGAAAAAATTCTTCTACCATTTCGGTATCCAATTCCCCTACTCGGTCTACTGTGAAAGGCGTATCAATCGCCACATAAGGTCGTCCTGAAATATCCACTGCACAAAGGATTAACGCCTCTTCCATAGGCACAATAGCATGGCCATAGCGGTTAATACCTTCTTTATTCCCTAAGGCAGTCTTTAAGGCCTGCCCTAGTACAATTCCTGTATCCTCTACGGTGTGATGGCAATCCACTTCTAAATCTCCCTTAGCTTTGACACTTAAATCACTGAGGGAGTGTTTGCCGATATGTGTCAACATATGATCAAAAAAGCCAATACCTGTAGCAATATCTGTTTTGCCTTCCCCATCAATAGAAAGGGTTAGCTCAATGGTAGTTTCTGCTGTACTTCTTTTTAGTGTAGCTTTTCTCATCTCTTAACCTCCTTTTCTAAGACCTTTAATAGACAGCTATTTTCCTCTGGTGTGCCAATGCTTATACGGAAATAAGGTTTACCGTGATAACTCATCTTCTTTATGATAATGTCTTCTTTTGCCAAAATTTCATCTAAGGCTAACGGCGTCTCTATCCAAAGAAAATTAGCTTTAGAAGGGTAGACTGTTAATCCAAGTCCACTTAAGGCTTCCCTTAAACGTTCTCTTTCCTCAACAATGGCCTGTACAGAAGCCTTAAAAGCTTCTCGGTGTGAGATAACCCAAAGGGCAGCTTCTTGGGCAAATATATTGAGATTAAACGGGGGACGAATCTTATTAATCATATCAATCAGCTCAGCTTGGGCCACGCCATAGCCTACACGTGCACCTGCTAAAGAATAGGCCTTTGAAAAGGTTTTTAACACCACTAAATGATCATATTTTTTTGTGAGAGGTATGGACGACTCTCCTAGGAATTCCCCATAAGCTTCATCAATAATGACTAACCCTGTAGTACTTTTTATAATACGCTCTAGTTCCTCTTGGGTTAAGGCACAGCCTGTAGGATTATTGGGATTACAAATAAAAATGACGCGAGGCGCTTCTTTTTGTATAGCAGATATATAAGCTTCTACATCATAAGAAAAATCTTCTGTTAGGGGAACTTCTATCAGTTCTCCCCCATTGATGGAGGTACTTTGTTTATACATGCTAAAGGAAGGACCTGGCGCTAATGCCTTATCCCCTGCATTTAATACCGCCCGCAGGAGGTAATCAATGAGTTGATCCGAACCTACACCCATTACTACCCAATCGGTAGGTACTTCATACGCTTTAGCAATAGCCTCACAAAGGGACACACTATTGGTATCAGGATAAAGAGATACCAACATGGAATCCATCCAGTTCTTCATGTGTTCACGTAAGGCCTCAGGAATAGGATGGGTGTTTTCATTGGCATCTAATTTAATCCCTGTGGTAATATAAGGAGCCTTATAGGCTTCTAGGTGTTGTAAGCTTTCACGCATAAAACCCATGTTAGTTTTCCCCTTCCTTTCGCACTCTAACGGATAGCGCATGAGCAAATAGTCTTTCACTTTCTGCAAATTCAATGATACCATCGGCCAGTGGCATTAAGGCTTCTTTTGTAAAGGAAAGAATACTACTTTTCTTCACAAAATCATCTACCCCTAAAGGTGAGAAGAAGCGTGCCGTACCATTGGTAGGTAGCACATGATTAGGACCAGCCATATAGTCACCTACAGGCTCTGGGGTATAGTGACCTAGGAAAATAGCGCCTGCATTGGTAATCTTAGTGAGGGCCTCAAAAGGTGCTTTGACAGCTAGTTCTAAGTGTTCTGGTGCAATTTGATTAGATATCTCACAGGCTTCCTCTAAATCCTCTACCAAGAGAATGGCACAATAATTTTGTAAAGAGGCTTCCAAAATAGCTTGACGAGGTAATTCTTCAAAGAAACGTTTCACTTCTTTTTGTACCTCCTCTGCCAAAGTTCTGCTAGTGGTCACAAGTACGGCTGAAGCCAATTCATCGTGTTCTGCTTGTGAAAGAAGGTCTGCTGCCACAAAGGTGGGATGAGCACTTTCATCAGCCACTATGAGAATTTCACTAGGCCCTGCAATGGAGTCAATGCTGACATAGCCAAAAACTTCCCGTTTAGCAAGAGCCACATAGATATTCCCTGGACCTACAATTTTATCTACCTTTGGAATAGTCTCTGTGCCAAAAGCAAGGGCTGCTATAGCCTGAGCTCCTCCAATTTTATACACTTCATTTGCACCTGCTACATAAGCTGCGGCTAGGACCTCATCTGAAAGTTGCCCTTCTTTTGAGGCAGGTGTAACCATAACAATTTGTTTGACACCTGCTACTTTAGCAGGAATGATATTCATTAAAACAGAAGAGGGGTAAGCTGCCTTTCCACCAGGGACATATACCCCTACTTTTTCAAGAGCTGTCACCCGTTGGCCTAAAATCTCTCCATTATCTTTGATATCCATCCAAGTATTTTGCTTTTGCTTCTCATGAAAACGTTGAATGCGTCCCCCAGCTAAAGTCATAGCATCTTGTAAGCTTTCAGGGAGACGATAAAAAGCTGCTTTCATCTCTTGCTTACTTACTTTGACATTCTCAGGGGTCATGCTTTCACAGTCCCACTTATTGGTATATCTAAAAAGGGCTGTATCCCCTTCCTTGCGTACCTCTTCCACAATTTGTTTAGTAGCCTTGGCATAACTGCCTGTATCCATATTTCCTCTTACTTCAAGAGCCTCAAAAAAGCTAGCTCTTGCCTCTAGTGTATCAATTAACTTAATCATTAAACTCGCCCCCTCTTTTCCATTTCCCTAAGTAACTGATTAATCTCATCGTGTTTAACCTTCATACTAGCTGTATTGACAATACAGCGTGCTGAAAGAGGAATAATGTCTTCTAATACCTCCAAGCCATTTTCTTCAAGTGTCTTACCACTCTCTACTATATCTACAATGACATCTGAAAGACCGACAATGGGGCCTAATTCCACAGAACCATTGAGCTTAATAATTTCCACAGGACGATTGGTCTTCTCAAAATAACTCTTGGCAATAGCAGGGTATTTGGTGGCTACTCTTATAAAGGCCCCACTGGCTAGAAGCTCTCTTTTAGTAGGCTCACCTGCTACTGCCATCTTACATTTTCCAAAGCCAAAGTCTAGTACTTCATAGACATTTCGGTTTTCTTCTACAATGGTGTCCTTTCCTACAATGCCAATATCAGCTGCCCCATAATCCACATAAGTGGGCACATCGGAAGCCTTGGCTAAGAAAAAACGAAAGCGTCCATCATCACTGGTAAAGAGAAGCTTACGGCTTTCCTCTTCCATCTCACTACAGGTAATTCCTATTTCTTTTAAGATGCTCATAGCCTTTTTAGCAAGACGCCCTTTGGCTAAAGCAAACGTAATTTGACTCATCTTATTCCCCCCTATAAAGCACTGACTGTGGTCTCTTCTACTGTTCCACAGGCTAAATGATACACATCCACTTCCTTAGAGCTTTTAAAGCAAAGTACTTTTCCCATGCCTTGTTGTTTGCCATAAGCTAAAGTTTCTTCTAAACTCTCAAAAAAACTAGTCTCTACAATAAGTCCTTTCCTACGGAAGTTTTCTGCTACTTGAAGAGCTGACCTACGATTTTCTTTTTTATAATAAATCAAGTGACGATTGGCATTCATGGATCCCAGTTCACTATCCTTCACCAGTTTTTGAAGAAGTAAATGAATATGTACCCCAAAGCCTACTGCTGGCTGGCTCTCCTTAAACATCTGCAACAGGCCATCATAACGGCCTCCTTCTACTAGGGCGCTCCCGATATCCTTCGTAAAGATCTGGAACATGACACCTGTGTAGTAATTGGCATAAGAGAGTAAACTAAAATCAAATAAAACATATTGGGCTACACCATAGTCCTCTAAATGACTATAAAGTTCTTCTAAATAGGCTAAGGCGTGCTTGGAAGCAGGGGCACTCATTTTTTCTTTAACACTTCTTAAAAGTTCAATCTTTCCCGCACATTGAATCAGCTCAAGGAGCATTTCCAACGTTTCTTCTTCTATATGGGCGGCCTGTAGTATAGCCCGTAAGCTTACGGCATCTTTATGATCAATGGCTTTGTATACAGCCTCTCTATCTTTCTCCCCTAGCCCAATATCACTTAGGGTATACTCTAAAAATTGGCTGCTTCCAATGTGGATGGTAAAGTCCTTTAACCCAACAGCCTGAAGGGCATCAATGGCTACTTTAATAACCTCTGCATCAGCCCCCACACTATTGATCCCAATTAGCTCAATACCTCCTTGGGTAAACTCATGAAGTTTTCCTTGGTAACGCTCTGGATAACGAAAACTACTGGCCATATAGGCATAGCGTTGAGGAAAAGGTAACTGACTTGTTTGGGTAGAGGCTACCCTTGCAATAGCCCGAGTCATATCGCTTCGAAGGGCTACAACCTCTCCTTGCCGATTAATAAGCTGATAGAGTTGAGGCTTTTGAAACCCATTCTCTCCCAATGTAAAAACATCTAAGTACTCAAAGGTAGGTGTCTCTATCAAGTTATAGCTATAGCTTGTAAACACTTTTTTGATTTGATTCTGTAAGGTTTCTTTTATACTGGCTTCTTCTCCTATGTAATCTCTTACCCCTTCTGGGATATGTAAAGTATAATTTTTCATCGCATCCTCCACTTCATTGTGTTAAAGTAGTAAATTAATAAATTGATAAAGTAAGTATAAAAGCTTTTGATTGAAAAATCAAGTTTTATTTTATTTTAAATTATTTCTTAGCTTTTTTCAAAAAAAATTATCCCTTAACCGTCATACTTGTATTCTATTGACAGAAAATGATTATCCAAATAGTCAATTGTATCTATTCTTGGTAATATTCATATTCATTCGTTTATAATCTATGTATTTTACTAGTATTTAAAGAACAAAAGTGTCCATAGGACACGTATTGGTTCGCGAAGTAGTGAAAGTGTAGAACACGCACTTTCCTACAAGATAAAAAAATAAGTGCAGTTGTCTTATCAGTTAGACTGACTTAACAACTACACTTTTATAGTACCAAAGAATGAGTTACTCGTTACTTTCTATATTTATTAAGTAAATAATTATTATCAAATTCTTTTATCCTTCTATTTGTTCATTAAGACTTGCTATACATCTTCTCACGGTATTCAGAGGGATTCATGCCCGTACTTCTTTTAAAAACTTTTGTAAAATAATTGGAATCACTATATCCTACTTTATTAGCGATTTCTTTAATGTTCACCATTGATTTACTCAGAAGTTGCTTAGCAGCCTCCATACGAATCTCAATGAGATACGCTGTAAAGTTCTTATTAAAGCACTGTTTAAATAACTTACTAAAATAAGATTCTGAATAATGGAGTGCCTTGGCTGCATCTTGCAGGGAAATATCTTTATAATAATTTGCCTTTAAATAATCCATCATGTCTTGAATAACAAAGGAGAGTTTCTGACTTCGTTCATGTTCATTAAGTTGTCCTCCCACTTGCTCTAAAAAGGACTTATCCAACTGTTCAATCTGAACGGGTGTATGTTCTAGAGCCCTTTCTATGGCAGTAATAACCTCCTTTGGTGTATAAGGCTTTATGATATAGTCTTTTGCCCCCAAGTGAGTAGCTTCCCTTGTATATTTAAATTCATCATCCGCTGTTACAAATATAATACTGCAATCGGGTTGTAACCTTTTTATTTTTTCAGAAGCTTCAATACCATTAATACCAGGCATCTCAATAGCCATTATAACTAAATCCAATTTTTTATATTCTGCTTCTTCTTGTGCTTCTTGGCCATTTGTGGCAAATAAAAGGGTACATTCCTCTTTAAAATAATCCTTAACGATCTTTCCTAATACGCGTTTTTCTAATTCTTCATCATCCACAATTAATAGGTTATACATATCTCTTGCTCTCCTTTATATCGTCTAATTCTTGCTTAATTGAACAGCTGTTCCTACGCCTTCACGGCTATATATTTTAAAGCTCCCTTCCTTTTGAAAGGGGGCGATTGGTGCTCTTAAATTATTAATACCAATACTATAGCATTCACCACCCTATTGACTTTCACCTCATTCAATAAAACGGAATACAAATATAATCTTGTATAATAGATGGCTTCTTTTGTATTATATTTTAAATTTCGTCATTTTTCAACAAAACCTGAAGTTCAAAAAAAGACTGTTGATTTTTATCTCAACAGTCTCTCATTTATTTATCCCTTGATCTAAAAGTTGTGCTGCCTTGGCACACCAGTTCATGGCTTCATTATAGTCTTTTTCTAGACCTTGTCCATTAAGGTACATATAAGCTATCCAAATCATAGCAAAAGCATGACCCTGCCCTGCTAAAATCTTATACCAATAAAGAGCCTTCTCATAATCTTGTTCTGTCTCATCCCCGGTATGGTATAAATAGGCTAAGTGATAAATTGCTTGCTGATTCCCTAAAGTGGCTTGTTGCTCATACCAACTAAAGCTTTGTTGCTCTTTTTGTAAATGTTGCTCGTGTTGTAAGTAAGCAATATTAAACATGGCCGTATAGTTACCTAAGGCCACTGCCTGTTGGTACCATTCTAAAGCTTTTTCTTGTTGAGCTTCTACCCCTTTTCCTTCATGATACATATTCCCTAAATAGTTCATGGCAGTAGCGCTTCCTAAGCCAGCAGCCTTTTCATACCATAGGAGGGCTTTTCCATAGTCTTGCAAAACCCCTTGCCCCATATAGTACATATTGCCTATATACTTCATGGCCTTTACACTTCCAAGTTGTGCCGCTGCTTCATAGTTTCTCAAGGCTTCTTTATAATTTTGAGGCCTTCCTTCCCCGTTGTAAAAGCTATTCCCTTGCTCTAATAACTCTTCTGCCTTCTCTGAACGCCTAAGGGTTTCTTGTAACTGGCCTGAAGCCTCCCCTACCTTTTCCAGTAAAGCTTTATCTTCACTAAAAGCTGTATCTATATTTCTCTCTTTTTTAATAAGGCTCATCCATAAATCAACAGCTTCTTCTGCTAAACGTCGTTCACAGCCCTGTTCTTCTTGTAAAAGGTGAATACACTTATTGCGTTGTAGCATACAACTATGAATATCACAGCCCTTTAGCTTACCGTAGATATTACTGGCAAGTCCTAATGTCAAAAGATGATGTTCCCCTTTGGCAAAAGGAAAGTAATCCTTTATAAAACTCATAAAGCGTTTAGGTTCTTCAAGGAGTTCCTCACCATAAATAGCTTTTAAAAGAAGAATTTGATTAATAATCTTTTTTCTCAGGATGCTCCACTCCTTTCCCTTGTTACACTCTATAAACAAGAGCTACTGTAATATCATCGCCACTTCCACAACGGGTGGTCTCCTCTAACCATTCCCTTAAATGGGTCTCTAAATACTTACTGGCCCTTTTTTTTAGAAGGTTTAAGTAATCTTTTCCCACTTCTAAGAAGTCTTCATGACTTATAAAGCTATTGGCATAGCCATCTGTACTAAGTATAAAAAGCTGGGGTTTCATGGTGTAATAAGATAAAGGGGCTAAAAAGCTCCTAAAATATTGCCAAGCATTTTTTTGACATAGGGAATAGGTTTCTGTTCCATATTGCTGTTCATTAGGTAAAAGCCAAGAAGTCTCCCCTCCCTCGAAAACACTTAAAATGTCTCCATCACCCAGCTGCATGGCAAAAACAAGCTGGTCTGTTATAAGTAAAAAAAGAAGGGTGGTTCCATACCACATCCAGAGCTCTTTATCAGATGCTGCCTTTTCTCTTTGGTATCTCTCATGATAAAGCTTTACAGCCTTCTTCCACTCTTTTTCAAGGGTCTTGGGTAAATCAATATCTTTTGCCTGACTTAGCAATTCATAGAGGAGTAAGTCCGACTGGGTGGCTAAAAGCTCCTTCCAAAAATCTTTTGTTATTTCTACTGCTATTCTTGCACCCTCTTCACTGTATTTACATTTTTCACTGCCATGGCCATCTGCTAAGGCACATAACCATTTTTTTTCACCCACTTCACAAAAACTCAGGGCATCTTGACAAGGCTTGCCACTTCTTAAATGACTAAAGCCTTGAACAGATTCTCCTATAACCTTCCAACCTTCTTGACGTACTTTTTTACCATACATCGCTATCCTCTTCCCCTATAACGGGAATAGCCTCTAAGTCAATAGGACTGGCTTTAGACGTAGCGGTAAGCACATGACTATTGGGACTAGACACTTGTTTAGCCACCGTAGAAGCCCATTTAATATATTTCACTAAAGCTTCTGGATTATTGGCTTGTAAAACCGGAATCTCCGTGTTATTAATAAACTCCTTTAATACAGCACTATCCGCATCACTACCTATGGCAATGGCAATCTTAACAGCTTTTTTGCCCCAAGGTAAATGCAGGAGGCGGTCAAGTCCTTCTTTATAGTGATCCGTAGGTTGCCCATCTGAAAGAAGTACCAAAACAGGGGGCAAAGCTCTCTCTGGCATAGGGGGCATCTCTAATTGATCAGCTACTAATTCAAAAGCTTTTCCCATGTCCGTAAGACCATCCGCTTCAATATCTATCCACTCAAAATCTTCAATAGGTGTAGGGGAAGCAATCTGCCAACTAGCCCCTTCTGAAAACTTGGCAACACGTACATAAAGCTTGGCATTAGGGTTTTCCTCTGCTGCTGTTCGCATATCTGGAATCGTTTGCTTGATGGCATAATTAAGGGATTGTATTTTTTCTCCCATCATGGAGCCTGAGCAATCCACAATCCATATAAAGTGAAGGGGCCTTGAAGCCATCTCCCCACCTGGTCTTTTAAATCCTTCTGTCATCCTTTATTCCTCCTTTTATCGACTTCCCTTTTTATTCCTCTAAAACTTATTGCCTTTTTAAAGCTGACCTAAAACCATTCCAAAGTCAATACAAACTCCTTTTATAAGGGGTGCATTTTTACCGGGAGGCACACTGACCCTGGTCCCATCGTTTTTAATCAATGTCCATTCCCTATCTGTCAAATTAGTTAAGCCCCATTTATTAGGGTCTTTCGGATGCTGTGAAACTTGAGCCACTACCGTTTGAAGGTCAAAATTATCATAAAAATGATGAGCAAAAAGAAGGGTCCCCTTCCCTAAAACAATAAACTGATTACCCATTTGAATCCCAGAAGGCTTGTTTATATTCTTATTACAATTCCAACATATGTTGCCTGCTCCAATTTGGTCACTTTCATAATAAAAGTTTTCTACCCCACATAGGGGACACTGCAAAATACTATCTCTTAAACGGATAAACACTCTTTTCCATTGATTTTCTACGATGCGACGATTGGGATTTTTCATACCTTCTGTAAAAGCTTGGGTAAAGAGCTCTTTGATATATTTAGGATAAAGATTCCAATAGATAATGGCATTATCCTGATACCCTGCAATAGGGCGATTACTTTTATCGTGTGGGTCCCATATAAACAAAGGATTTCGTCCATAAATTTCTTGTTTAGCCACTGCATCAAAACATTTAATTTCAGCTTCTTTAGCCCCTTCTAAAGGATGGTGTAGCATAAACATATAAAAAAGTAACACGGCAAGAGAAAATAAATCTGTTTCTGCCTTAGGTCCTGTCTTGCCCATAACAATTTCAGGCGCCATAAAACCTAAAGTCCCCTCTACGCCACTTTGGGAAAAGCCCGTTACCACCACATTATCATTATCACAAATAAGAACCTGTCCACTTTGTGGGTCTAAAAAAGCATTGCCAAAAGAAATATCGCAATAGCTATACCCAAGGGAATGTAACTTTTGAAAACAATCAGCTAGCTCAGCACCTGCTGTACTTAAAGCCCAAAAAGAAGGTTCTGCCTTACGTTTCATTAAATCCACAATACTTTTGTACTGACTAGGACGGAGAGCCATAATATAACCAAAGGTACGTTTACCATTAATGCGATCAATAGGCCACAAGAACCGTGAATCAGGTGGTCCATTTTCAACTAATTTTTCTATAATCTCTTTCTGTCTTGGAGTAGCCATATGCTCATGATACCATTTAAGGGCATAGCGTTTACCACTATTTTCAACTTCATAAACTTCTCCCTGCCCACCACTTCCTAACAGGCCAATGACCTTATAGGTTGTACCATGAGAAGAAATCAGCTCATCCCCACTTTGTAGCATTGAAATTGTCACCTGTATTCTCCTTCCTGTTTTAATGCTTATATTTTTTATACTTATACTATTATACTATATTTATGTAATTTTTTGTATAAACTTTTAATACTGTTATCCTTTCATTTTTTCTATTTTATTTGTTCCGTCTAGAGACTGTCTCACCAGTAAGTAACACCCCCTTAGATAAAGTAGCACTTTTCCAACTATAAGGACCACTTACTAAAAAAGATGTATACCCATGTAAATAGACTTATTGATCTACTTACACGAACATACACCTCCATTAGTGAGACCGTCCCATGCTGAGCTCTACTTCCTATTATTCTATTTGATGATGCCCTTTGCTTTTAAATACTGGCCAAGCTTTTTACTCTCTGTATGAGAAAAAGTTTCATTATAGTCTTTGGCACTATACTTAATAAGGCCACACTCCCTGGCACCACGTAAAGCCTCACGGACGTCATCTCTAGAAAGCTTGGTGCGTCTTGCAATTGCCTCCATACTTTCACTGCCATAATAAAAGGCTTTAAGTACTGCCATTGTCTGATTGGTATCCATCTTTTTATCCTCTCACTCACTGATTTGTTTACTTTTCTTATTTTATCCTATTTCTACTTCTATTTAAAGGCTTATTAAAGTCTTATTAAAGTCTTAAGTCCTTGCTTTGTAGCCTAACACTAGGCATTTCGTTCAAAAGGTTAAGACTTTTAAATACTTCGCCTTAGATAAGATCCAGATTCTCGATATTCAGACGATAGGTCACATCCTTGCGCTCTACAATAATCGTAATTTTTTCTTTTAATTCCTTGTCTTCTTTAATCTTAGAAAGAAGCTCCTTTGTTGGATTAATAGCAAAAGGGTGACCTACTAGCTTCAGCATGGTAAAGTCTCCTGCTGTATCTCCATAAGCATAGCTTTCCTTTAAATCAATAGCATATTGCTCTACTAATTCAAAAATAGCCCTTCGCTTGCTGACTGCATCCCACATAGGGATAACCTGCCCATTGTACTTACCACTTCCTGTTTTTTCATAAATGGTGCCTCGATAATCATCCATTTCGTATTTTTGGGACATTTCCCTAACCAGTTCAATAGGTGAGCCTGAAATGGCCATAACCTTATGCCCTTGCTCATGATGCCATTTAATACGCTCTCTAGAAAAGGTATAGACCCTGTCTCCCTTTTGCTCAATGACCTTCTTGGCAATATAGGCAATCTGATCTTCGTGAATATCCTGTACAGCCTCTACATAAATTTCTACCATTTTTAAAAGATAGGTATCATAATCCCCTACCCGTTTATCCCAGCTTAAAAAGGCAGGACGTACCTCATTGTACCACTTACTCCCGTCAATTAGCTCATAAGTCACAAGCTTTTTAAAAACTTCTGTTATCAATCCCTCACGATAAATGGTTCCATCTATATCAAAAAATGCAGCTTTATTCATGGCTCTACCCTCCTTATCTTGCGAGCATAATTTTTATTATCATGCCACAAAAAAACCTTATTTACAAGAGTAAATCCTTATCTCCATGATAATCAGATGGGCATACACCGACGATGGATCTAAAAATACGACTAAAGTAAAATTGATCTTTATAACCGATCATATTGGCGACATCTTTGATAAATATTCCCTCATTCTCTCTAAGAAGTTCCTTTGCCTTTTCGATTCTTAGTGTTGTTAAGTAATTATTAAAAGAGTTTTGTTCATACTTTCTAAACAGTCTACTCAAATAAGTCTGGGAAATTCCAAAAGTCCTACAAATAGAGGGTAAGGAAATATCCTCCCCCATATTAGCCTGAATATAGTCCTTAATCTTCTCCAGAAATTCGGGAGTATCTACTTTAGCTATTACCTCTTCCTGTTGCACATACTTTTCATAAATATCTTGTAAACTCTCTAATAAGTCTTTCATATTGGTAGCATAGTAAAAGGCATCTTCTAACATGAATTCACAATTATTACAATTCCCCCTTACTTTATCATACTTTTGAATAACATAAAGAATTTTCCTTACAACTTCTTCTAGTAATAATTGTGGGTATTTTACACGCTCACATTCTTTCATAAATTGGGTGATCACACCAAAGACTTTATCAATCTGTTGCTTACTTAAGTGGTATTCTATTTGCTTTATAACCTGCTCTTCATTCACCGTAGTATGTTGCGTCGCTATCCCTGTGTCTCCAATGGTAATAATCTGAGAATAGCCAATCACCGTATGACTATCCAACGTACGATATAATTTTTTAGCAATTTTAGGGATCTGTTTAGGCTCAAATGCTTCCTTGTAAACAACACAGGTTATGTAGTCTGTCTCATTATATTTCTTATCTATTTCGTGCTTAATAAGCTCTTCAAATGCCTTCTGCTCTATTACTTCTTCTGGGCAGAGATAAAGGGCCTCCATATCGTCCCGTCCATAAGAAAATACCACATCTTCTACAAAAGAAAACAGTTCAATGGCTTCTGAGCGAGAAAAACGTCTAGGTAGCCCATTTCGCCTTACAATGGCACCATAATACAATGGACTGGAAAAATATCTTTTTATCTGTTCATCTTCTACTTTTTCTCCAAGGAATAATTCTTTAATTAACTGATTACGATTTTTATA
>JAEYNQ010000181.1 GCA_023412455.1 Bacillota bacterium | reverse complement strand
TAAAAGGGAAAATCTTTGTACCTCTAGAGTAATTCCCTTTTTCACTACCTCAATTATTTTAATATTACTGCTTCCTATTTCTAGGCCTAGGATACTTTTTGCCATGTCCCCACCTCTTTCTATTACTATGCTTGTTATGGTAATAACCTTTCTTTATAAGCCAAGCTTTCTGAAAACTTAATTGTTACTTTTAATCTTTCATTCGTTTCATTAGCTTTATGAACCGTACAAGTAAATTCCACTAAATCAGAATCTTTCTTTCTAGATACTTTTATATTTTCAATTTGATCTGAAATAAGCTTAGGTCCTCCGGAAGTCCCTGGTAATGCTCGATAGTTAAGTTGCATCTCTCCTTGTTTTCCTGTACGCGGAGTGGGATTATCTGTAAGTTCTATCTCACTTTTATTAATTTTATAACTACTAGGAGAGGTTGTCGTATCTACTTCCTTCCTCTCTGTTTCAATTTTTACTAGTGGAAGATCTATTATCTCATCATTATTCAGATTATTAGGATCAGTTGCTACTCTAGGTACAGTTTTTGGTTGCATCACTTCTATCACCTTAACATCTGCACCATCTTTTATAGTAATTTTAATTTTGTCTGCTCCTCTAATATAATCACTTAAAAAACTTTCTATCATATCTGCTTCACTATTAAGAGCTAATTTAGTATCAGTCTGAATAAATTCAGTGTAAATATTTCCAAAAAATCCATAAAGTGATTCTAGAAGAATTGCAAATAGTATAAAACATACTGCAATCTCTAATAAAGTAAATCCCTTTTCTTGCTTTCTCATATCCCCTCCCCCCTTTAACTCTTAAATGTAATACTATAACGACCTGTAAATGTCTCAAAAAAAATTTCTGCATATTGACTTGTTCCAGAGTAAACTACCCTTATAATCAGTTGATCTATTTGTTTAGAAGTAGCATCTACTAATTTTCCCTTTTTATAAAAAATGGCATTAGCTGCAACTTGTGTACCGTCATTATATTTCGCCATAATGGAATATATAATATTGCGACTAATACCATCTTGTTTATTATTACCTCTCATTCTTTCATCACCTTGAATAATACTTGGTGAAATAGTATAATTATACTTTTTTCCCCCATCCACTATAAACATATAATCTAAATTATTAGCTATAGCTTGCTTTCTGAGCCCTACTAAATCTGCACATATAATATCAGCTGCTTTTCTTATTTCTTGCTTATACACTATTTCCATACTTGGAACAAATGTTGCACTTAGTATACCGATTAAAACTAAAACAACCGCCATTTCTATAAGTGTAAAACCTCTATTATTTCTTTTCACCCTATCTCCCCCTTTCATTAAAGGTTAAATAAGCTCAAATAACTTGCTAGTAACTGTTCTCCCCATATCATTACAATAAAGGCTCCTAAATTCAAAAATGGGCCTAAGGGATAAGGTTCACTACTTTTCCTTACCTTCAATAAAATTACTCCAAACACACTCGCTATGACACATGCAATGATAATCATTAAAAAAAGATATTTGATTCCTATGAAAAGACCTATAAACCCCATAAGCCTTACATCCCCATAGCCTAACCCTTCCTTTTTTAACAACCACTGTGCACCATAATACACAAGCATAAAAAGTCCATAGCCTACAAGTGCGCCTAATAAAGACTCTATTAATATGTACCTATTATTTTCTAACCAACTTTGTACTAAACGCTCCATTAAGCCTATACCTATTCCCCATCTAATAATGCTAGTAGGTAATAGCATATAGTCCCAGTCAATCATGGTTAGTACAAGGGCAAAACAAAAAAAGGTAAGTCCAACTAAAGTTTCCATATTAAAACCATATCTATAGTAAATAAATCCAAAACCTATACCCGTCAGAATTTCTATACTCATATACCTTGGAGAAATAGGCTGTTTACACTGCTTACATTTCCTTCCTAGAGCTAAATAACTTATTACAGGAATAAGTTCTAGCGGTCCTAATACATGACCACACTTCATACAATGGGAGCGTGGAAAGTTAATACTTTCCTTTTGAGGAATACGATAAATACAAACATTTAAGAAGCTTCCAATCATTAAACCTATTAGGATAATCATATAAATTAATGCATCCATAGTGTCCTTCCTTTTAAAATAAGCAGATATCCCACAGAATATCTGCTTATTTATCTTTTTTACTTAACAAGCCATTCTTGCTCAGTACTTGCTAACTGATCAATTGCATCACTATATGCTGTAAGGCCAGTTACATTTAATCGTAAAAACTCACCACTAATACTAAGTGTTCCACCCGTCATGAATGTCATATCAGTATTTAGATACTTCTTATTTTTTAGTATTGACACTAAATCAGTTAAACCCTGACCATTACTAACTGGAAATGACCCCTGTTCTGCTTTATAAGTGTCTGCAGTTCTTTTAAGTGTTTTAACAGTAGCAATATCAGTTGTTAGTCTTGCTTTAGCTGACATTGTACTAAAGGCTGGTACAAGTAAAGCACCAATGATACCCATAATAGCTACTACGATGACAAGCTCAACCATGGTGAAACCTTTTTCATTCTTTCTTTGTTTGTTCATTGTATTCACTCCCTTATAATTTTTTAATATATTGTAAAGCCAAGTGGCATTTACACCATTTTACATAGCAGCCGTTGCTGCTGCAAAGGTAGGTAACATAATAGCTAACATAATACCACCAATAATAATAGCTACAACTATAATCATAATGGGTTCTATCAGCATAGTCATACTATCTACAGCTATTTCTACTTCTTCCTTAAAATAAACGCTAATCTTAGTTAGCATCTCATCTAAAGCGCCACTTTCCTCCCCTATACTAACCATGCTCATCAGAATAGGTGGAAATATAGTACTACCACTAATTGCATCTAATAAGCTACTTCCTTGCTTCAGCAATTCAATGGCCCTATTCATTTCTTCTTCTGCCACAGCATTACTCATGACACGTTTAGTAATCTCCATAGCTTGCAACATAGGAATACCTGATTCTACCAACATAGCCATCGTGCTGGAGAAAGTAGCTGTTAAATTCTTTTTATTCAAATCTCCAAAAACAGGTAGCTTTAAACTTAGTCGATCTAAAGCTTTCCTCATGACCTCGATCTTTTTAATATTAAGGATAATAGCTGCTAATACAATCACGCCAGCAAGTAAAATTCCCCACTCATTTACGAAAAAATCACTAATGGCCACAACAATTTTAGTAGGTAGAGGGACTTCTGCACCTGTATCTCGTAATAACCCTAGAAAAGCTGGCACTACTTTAATCATCAGTATAACGACTACAACTACAACTACACACAAAACAATAATAGGATAAGTCAGTGCCTTCTTTACTTTTTTTACAATACCCATTTGGTTGTCAAAATGCTCTACAGCACGGTTCATAACTTCATCTAAGTTACCTGAAGCTTCACCACAAGCAATAAGATTTATTAGAATATCAGGAAAAATCTTTTCATCTTCTACTGCCTCTGAAAGTGTTTTTCCTTCACTTACTCCAGCGTGAATATTATTTAAATGTGCTTTAAGTGTCTTATTACCACACTGTTGACTGCAAATTTCTAATCCTTTAGCAATACTAATACCTGCTTGAATCATAGCTGCAAATTGCTTACAAAAGAAATTAATATCTGCCATCTTAACCTTTGGTTCAAAAAGCTTAATGTCACTATTTAATGCTGTTTTTTTCTTAATAGATTCTGGATAAAGATTCTTATCCATAAGAACCTTGCGAATCTTTTCTTCGCTATCTGCCTCTAGTTCTCCCTTTACTTTTTTCTGTGTGAGTAGGTCTTTGGCTATGTATAAATATGTATCCATCTTATCCCCCCTTCTATCTTCCTAATATACGTTTAAACTCATCTCTATTTTGTGCATACTGATAAGCTGTTTCTAAAGAAATCTTACCTTCTTTATAAAGTTTAGCCACAGAAGCATCCATAGTAATCATTCCTGTTAAAGTACCTGTCTGTATTTGTGAGTAAATCTGATGGGTCTTTTCTTCACGAATAAGGTTGGCAATTGCCGCATTGGTAATCATTATTTCTAATGCCACACATCTCCCTTTGACATCACTACGAGGTAAAAGTTGTTGTGAAATAACCCCTTTTAAAATATTAGCTAGTTGAATTCTAATTTGTTGCTGCTGATGTGGTGGGAAAACATCTATAATACGGTCAATCGTCTGAGGAGCTCCTATAGTATGTAGGGTACTGAGTACTAAGTGTCCTGTTTCAGCAGCTGTAATAGCTGTCCCTATCGTTTCCTGATCTCGCATTTCTCCTACTAGAATCACATCTGGATCTTCACGAAGAGCAGCACGAAGACCATTGGCATAACTATTACTATCAAAACCTATTTCTCTTTGATTCACCATACTATTTTTGTGACTATGTAAATACTCTATTGGGTCATCTAGCGTTAAAATATGTTCTTGTCTTTTACGGTTCATATAGTCTACCATGGTGGCTAAAGTTGTTGATTTACCACTTCCTGTAGGTCCAGTCACTAAGATTAACCCTCTTTTTTCATCTGCTAGGCCTTCTAGTATTTTTTTAGGCAGTCCTAATGATTCCATAGTCGGAATATCGACTCCTACTAAACGTAGAGCAGTTGCCCAACTTCCTCTTTGTTTATAGACATTCACACGGAAACGTCCCATTTTTTGCAAGGCATAGGAGAAATCTGCCTCTCCTTTTTCTCTAAACTT
>JAEYNQ010000166.1 GCA_023412455.1 Bacillota bacterium | reverse complement strand
TTTTTTGTAGACAAAATGAATATAAGCAGAAGGAATAGAAAGAGCTACAGCTTATCTGGGTTGGGAAAATAGAGGAATTGTTAATGCATTAGGTGTACAAGGCCAAGGAGAAGTTGAGAATACCCCTTGGTTAATGGGGGCCTATAAATTAGGCAAAGAGATTTAGGATAGATTTATAACTAGAAATAGGACTAAGTGAAAGGTAACTTAGTTCTATTTTTTATGTGCTATAAATGTATAATTGCAGAGAATTTGATTGTTTTTGCTGATGGATAGGAGATAGATTTTGGAGAAAGAAACTTAAAAAGTAAAGGGAATAAGTGATATAATAGAACTAATAATAATTGTTCTATTTTGAAAATAAAAAATACATATAGGGGGAAAGATTAGATGAATCAGGTAATGAATAATCTATTAACCAGAAGAAGTATCCGTGCCTTTAATAATGCGCCTATTCCAGAAGAAGAATTAAAGCAAATTTTGCAAGCTGCCATTTATGCTCCAAGTGGGATGAATAGACAGACTTGGCAGTTTACAGCCCTTATTAGTCGAGAAAAAATTCAAGACTTGGCTAAAATTATAGAAAAGGTAGCCAATAGGCCAGGCTACAATTTTTATAATCCAGCTGTATTAGTGATTGCTTCTAATGAGAGAGAAAGTCTTTGGGGAAAAGAAGATAACGCCTGTGCATTAGAAAACATATTTTTAGCCGCCCATTCCTTTGGAATTGGTTCAGTTTGGATTAACCAGCTACAAGGTATTTGTGATCACCAAGAGGTTAGGGCTTATTTAAAAGCATTAGGTATTCCAAAACATCATATTGTCTATGGGGTAGCAGCACTGGGTTATGCTGAGAAGGAAGTAGAGCAAGAGGTTAGTAAAAAAGGGGTTATTAAAATAGTTGAATAAAATAGAATGGAGGCTAGCTATAGAGATAGCCTCCATTCTATTTTTAACAGAACACTTAGCAAAAGTTTCTACATCCTTCACATCGAGGGAGAAAGGATGGACTTGTAGTATATATTGTATAGTATGCTGAGTAAGAAAAAGGATATAGAGGTAATATACACAAAGATATCTGATTAATTATATATAGTCAGGTATTTTTAAACATAATAATTAGTCGAATAAGTTAAAAATATGTTGACATTTGTGAAATTAAGATATAAAATTAAATAAAGAACGATGTTCAATAATAATGAACAATGTATTTTGTGGGCCCACTAAAGTATATTGATATTAGAATGAACAGGTAGTCTTTAATAAATAATTAAAGAAGAGGGGACTTGTTTATGAAAATGAAAAAGCTTTCAACTATTATTCTTTCTGTAGCGATGCTAAGTACCCTACTTAGTGGTTGTGGATCTAAGACGGCAGAAAATACTCCTTCACCTACAGACACACCTAGTAAAACTGAAGTAGCGGCTCCAAGTGAACAGAAAGCAAGTAGTGAGCCAGTAACTATAAGCTTTTATGGTGGTTGGACCGGACCAGACCTTGATAGAATGACGAGCCTAGTCAATAAATTTAATGAATCACATCCAGATATAAAAGTAGAGTTTACATCTTTACAATGGTCTCAAATTTTTGCAAAATTTTTAGCAGATTATCAAAGTGGCAGTTCACCAGAGATTTTAGCTATGCATACCTTTGAGATGGGGCAATTTGTGGATATGGGTGTCCTAGATGCAGATGCTATTGAAGGGATTGGTTTAAATAAAGATGATTATTTATCTACTCCATGGGAAGGAACCATTCTAAATGGTAGACAATATGCAGTGCCATTGGATATTAATATGCATGCTCTTTTCTATAATACAGAGTTATTTGAAAAGGCAGGTATTACATCACCACCTACTAACAAAGAGGAATTTATTGCAGCAGCGCAAAAGCTAACACTTGACAGCACGGGTAAAAATCCAACAGACCCTGGTTTTAATAAAGATGATATTGTTCAATATGGACTTGGTTTTAATATGAATCATCATGTTTTCTATCAAGCTTATGGACTTATGAATCAACAAGGCTATAATCCTTTTACAGAGGATATGACTTCTATAAGCTTTGACCAAGATAAAGCAGGAGCAGCTTTCCAATTCTTGGAAGATCTTATCTTTAAATATCAAGTGGTGCCAGTAGGAGAAAAATCACCTATAGATGATTTTAAAGCAGGTACAGTAGCTATGATTATAGATGGTAACTGGCAACTAGCAGGACTTGAAACAGCAGATGTTAAATGGGCTACAGCAGTGTATCCTCAGATTTTTGAGGAAAAGGCAGTATGGGGAGCCTCTGATATATTAACTATTCCATTAAGTAAGAATCCAGATGCAGCTAAAACAGCAGCAGCAGGAGCTTTTGTAAAATGGATGGCAGAAAATGCTGAAGAGTGGGCTGAGTCAGGACAGCTACCTGCTAATAAAGCAGCATTTGAAACAAGTAAAACAATGCCTGGTAGACAAGCCTTTATAGATGAAATAGAATATACTAAATTTTTATCACCACATCCTTTAGCTACTCAAATTTTCTCAAGTAGTGCACCAAGTCCAATATTAACAGCAGCACAGTCTGCAGTACTTAATAATAATGATGTAAAAGATATTATCCCACAGTTTGAGAAAGACATTAATGCAGTTTTAGGCCAATAGTGCTGACAGTAAATAAAAGCGGATACTGTCTCAGAGTATCCGCTTTTTATCCAATTGGTTCAGGGGAGTTGAATAAAATATGAAAAGAAATCAAGGCAAGATCGCATTACTGTTTTTATTACCATATATGATTGTTTTTTCCATATTTAGGTTAATTCCCAGTATAGGTGGACTTTTTATGAGTTTCTTTAACTGGGATCTTGTAGGAAATATAAAATTTGCAGGGCTAAGCAACTTTGCTAAACTTATTAAAGATCCATTTTTTTATACATCCTTAAAAAACACGTTGATATTTTTTGTTTTAACGTTGCCACCACTTATTGTTTTTAGTTTATTACTGGCTATTTTGCTCAATCAAAAAATAAGGTTTAGAAATGCAGGAAGGGTTATTTCTATCATTCCCTATGTATTAATTCCAGCAGTAGTAGGGATTATTTGGAACTGGCTATATGACAATAACTTTGGTATTTTAAATTATTATTTAAAAGCAGGGGGATTTAAAACGGTTCATTGGATAACAAGTGAAAAAACAGCCCTCATTTCTGTTGCAATAGTTATTATTTGGTCCTATATAGGCTACAATACAACCCTATTTCTTGCGGGTCTACAAGGGATATCAACAGAGTTATATGAAGCTTCTCAAATTGATGGGGCCAATAAATTTCAAACCTTTTTTAGAATTACACTACCGTTATTAAAGCCTATTTCTTCTATGATTATTACGCTTACTTTAGTAAATACCATCCAAGTATTTGATCAAATTTTTGTTATGACCAATGGGGGACCGGGAACTTCTACACTGACCATGGTGCAATATTTATATACAACAGCATTCCAGAACTATAACTTGGGTTATGGTGCCACTATAGAAGTAGCTATTTTGGTCGTACTCATTGGGCTAATTAAGATAAAAGCAAAGCTTATAAAAGAAGATGAAGGGATGTGATTTCGCAGTGGAAAAAAGAATAGCAAAAGGGATGACTTATATTATTTTACTGGCTGTATGCGTCATTTTTTTGTTTCCATTAGCTTGGGCGATAGTATCTTCTATAAAGCCGGAAAATGATATTGTAACCTATCCACCTAGATGGATTCCTGAAATAATGACTTTGTCTAACTATACTCTTGTACTTGAAAAATATCCTTATCTCAAATGGGGATTAAATAGTATTATCACAGCTGTTTTAGGAACAGGTCTTATTTTAATCTTATCTTCTTTAGCTTCTTATGCCTTTGGTAGGTTCAATTTTAAAGGTAAAAAAGTCCTATATGCAATGATTGTAGCAATGTTGCTTATTCCTATACAAGCTTATATGGTTCCTTTATTCTTACTTATGTCAAAAATGAATATGTTAAATAGCTATGCGTCTATTATTCTACCATCAGCAGCCAATGTAACAAGTATTTTCATACTCACCAGCTTCTTTAAAGAGTTACCGATGGAGCTGGAGGAAGCAGCTAGAATTGATGGTTGTGGCGAGTTTGGGATATTTTGGAAGATAATGTTACCTCTTTCAAAACCAGCTTTATCTACTGTTGTCATTTTGACTTTTATAAGTAACTGGAATAGCTTTTTATGGCCAATGATTGCCATAAGACAGGATAAACTAAAAACTTTACCTGTAGGGATTGCTCAATTTGTAGGCTCTACTAACTCCAATATGCAATTCCAATATGGGACAGCTTTAGCAGCTTGTTGTATGGCAGTTATTCCTACTCTGATTGTTTATCTGGCTTTACAACGTTATTTTGTGGAGGGCATTGCTAATACAGGTATTAAAGGATAGGTTGAAAATACATAGGAGGAAGAGAGAATATGTTAAAATTATTAGATCGCACCTATATTTTAGATCAAACCAAGCCTTATAAGATGTGCCATGCTTCAAGTATTTTGCCTATAGCACAAAATGATTTGTTAGCCGTATGGTTTGCGGGAACCGTAGAAGGAAGTGACGATGTAGATATATGGTTGGCTAGAAGAGAAAAAGGCGTATGGAGTAAACCATTAAAAATCTCCGAAGAAGAAGGAATCCCTCATTGGAATCCAGTACTATTCCGAGGTAAGGATGGTAGGATACTTTTGTTTTATAAAGTAGGAAGAGAATTAAAAAATTGGTATACCATGGTAAAAGTCTCTTGTGATGAGGGAAAAACATGGGGAAAAGCTTATGAGATGGTTCCAAAGGATTATACGGGTAGAGGCCCAGTAAGAAATAAACCCATAAGTCTTTCTAATGGATGGATTGTAGCCCCAGGATCTTATGAGGATGGCATTTGGGAAGCTTTTGTAGATCTATCTAAAGACGATGGAGTAACTTGGGAAAAGAGAGGTAATATAGGTATAGAAAAATTAACTTATATAGAAGAAAAGGTAGTAAGTAGCATTCCTGTTACAGAACAATCCTTTAAGGGAAGGGGCGTTATACAACCTACTCTCTGGGAGGGAGAACAAGGGAATGTCCACATGTTACTACGTAGTAGTGAGGGCTTTATCCATAGAAGTGATTCAAAAGATTATGGTTTGACATGGTCATGGGCATACCCTATTTCTATACCTAATAACAACAGTGGAATAGATGTGATTTCTATTTCAGCAAAAGAACTTATCTTAGCATGTAATCCTATTGGCATCAGTTGGGGGCCTAGGACACCTCTCGTATTGATGTTATCAAGAGATAAGGGAGAGACATGGGAGAAATTATATGTTCTAGAGGAAGGGGAAGGAGAATATTCCTATCCGTGTTTACGTACGCGAGACAATAGACTATTTGTATCCTATACATGGAATAGGACAGATATTGCCTGCTTGGAGTTTGAAATAATGTAGTTACATACGCTTGTTAGGAACGAGTTATGCCATTATAATGGAAAAGAGTATGTAGAACGGTATAGGAGGCCATTACAAATGAGCATTAAAGATGAACCAAAAGTAAAATCACTTTATAAGGCTATTAAGTTACTAGACTATTTTGATGAAAAGAATCCTGAAAGAGGGGTTACAGAGCTAGCTCAATTAAGTGGAAATATTAAAAGTTCAGTACATAATATTATGCAAACTTTTGAACAATGTGGCATCGTATACAAAAATGCTGCAACCAATAAATATAGGTTGGGGCATAAAGTAGTAGAATTAGGCAATCTTTATTATAGCAATAATAATGTACTTGAAGTAGCTAGTAGGGTATTACAGGAAGTTAATGCGCAGGTAGATGAAACCGTTTATTTTGCTGCCATTGCAGATAGAGAAGTAATGTATATTGATGTACAGTATAAGAAGGGTATAACTAATTCAGGCAAGGTGATGGGCTTTAAAGCACCTTTGTATTGCACAGGAATAGGTAAAGCTATGATGGCTCATTTAGGAGAAGAAGAGATAGACGCTATTATAGGTGAGGGGCTGGAAAGCTTTACACCCTATACCCTAACGGAGCCTGATGCTCTAAAAAAGGACTTAAATGCTATTGTGACCAGAGGATATGCTATTGACAATATGGAACATGAGTATGGCATTAGATGTGTAGCTGTACCTATATTAGATTCGAATCAGCGACCTGTTTTTGCTATGAGTATAAGTGGGCCCTCTCTTAGAATGCCAGATGAAATGATAGAGCAGTATGGTAAGATTCTTATGGATAAAACGACAGCTATTGCTAGAGTACTATAAATTGAAAAGATAATAAGTATATCAACAAGATGTATAAGGCCATATTGTAAACTAAAATAAGTAGTTTTAATAGGGAAATAATGAGGTACAATGTGACTAAAAAATAAGACAGAGGGTGAGCAACGTGTTAAAAGAAATTCCAAATGGTGTCTATCCCACTATGATTACACCATTTACAGAAGAAGGAAAAGTGGATTATGAAGCTTTAGCTGTGCTAATAGAATGGTATATAAAAAATGGTGTAGATGGACTATTTGCAGTATGTCAATCCAGTGAGATGTTCCAGCTTACTAGAGAAGAATCAATAAGTATTGCCAAGTTTGTAGTAGAAAAGGTAAGGGGACGTGTAACAGTTATTGCTTCAGGACATATATCAGATACCTTAGATGAACAAGCAAAAGAATTAGAACTTATGGCACAGACAGGTATAGACGCACTTGTACTTATTACTAATAGATTAGCTGCAAAAGAGGAAGGGGATGATATATGGTATCAAAGGCTTGAGAAGCTCATTGATAGCATTCCTAAAGATATTTTGTTAGGCTTTTATGAGTGTCCCTATCCTTATAAAAGGTTACTATCACCAGAGATTTTGAAGAAATGTATTCAAAATGAGAGATTTGCCTTCTTAAAAGATACGTGTTGTGAGCGAGATCAGATTCAACAAAAACTGGCTATTATAAAGGGGACTTCATTTAAACTTTATAATGCTAATTCAGGTACATTACTAGAGAGTTTAAAGGATGGGGCCAATGGATTTAGTGGAGTAATGGCTAATTTTCATCCTGATCTCTATGCATGGCTATGCAAGCATTATGATGAGGAAAGTCCAGATGTAAGGGAAATAGCTGACTTTATAGAACTAGCTTCTGTTATAGAAACAAGAGCTTATCCTGTATGTGCTAAATATGCAATGCAGCTACAAGGCCTACCATTAACCCTTTATACACGTAAGCAGCCAAGTAGTGATTTAATAGAGACGTTCAAGTGCGAAACAGAAGCCCTTGTTAGATTGACTGAAATATATAGAAAAAAGATAGGTAGACACCTGTATTAGCATTTCGTATTGTGCCAAAAAGCAACCCATACCACATAAACTGTGAGGGTTGCTTTTTTTTAGAGAGACTTTATAGTTTATGCCATGTTGATTTTTTGTTATTTTTAGTATAATGTACAAATTAGGAATAAGCATAAAAGATGTATAGACGGGAGAAGAGGCTAGGTGTTAGGTACATTACAAAGTAAGTTATATGATGCTTCAAAGATTGATAAAAGCAAATTAATGTTTAGTAATAAGGATTTAAAGCTATTACTCATTCCACTTATTATTGAGCAACTTCTAAATTCCTTTATGGGGATGGCAGATACGATGATGGTGAGCAATGTAGGAAGTGTGGCATTGTCAGCTGTTTCCTTAGTGGACTCCATTAATAATTTAGTCATTCAAGTGTTTGCAGCAATGACAGTAGGCGCAACGGTCATATGTTCCCAGTATTTAGGAAGGGGCGATGAGAAAAAAGGTAATGAAGCAGCTAGACAGGTGTTTTTAGCTATTCTAATGATCTCGCTTATGTGCATGGCAGTAGCTATAGGGGGTAGGAATTGGCTTTTGCAAACTATTTTTGGAAGTGTAGAAGAGGACGTAATGTCTAATGCTCATCAATACTTTGTTATAACAGCATTATCCTATCCTTTTTTAGCTTTGTTTGGGGCAGGCTCTGCTTTTTACCGGGCAAGTGGAAATTCTAAATTTCCTATGGGGATCTCAGTACTTTCTAACCTTATTAATATTGTAGGAAATGCCCTACTTATATTTGTCTTTAATAAAGGCGTTGTAGGGGCAGCCCTTTCCACTTTGTTCTCACGGATATTTTCTTTTGGTGTTATTTTTTATTACTTACATAAACCTAGGCAACCTATTGTGTTCAATGACTATTTAAAGATTCGGCCCAACTTCCCACTCATAGGTAAAATTTTAGCCATAGGTATTCCAGCAGGTATTGAGAATGGCATGTTTCAGTTTGGGAAGCTAGTGATTCAATCGACGGTATCAGCCATGGGTACCATAGCTATTGCAGCCCAAGCCATGACCAATATATTAGAGATGGTAAATGGTATTGCAGGAGTAGGCATAGGCATAGGACTTATGACAGTGGTAGGACAATGTATGGGGGCAGGACGCAAGGAAGAAGCCAAATACTATATTGTGAAGTTAACAGGTTATGGGGAGATTGCCATTATTCTATCCTGTTTGTTAGCTCTGGCCCTGGTAAAGCCTGTTACCTTATTAGGAGGAATGGAGGCTGAGAGTGCTAGACTTTGTATGGAAATGGTGTTTTGGATTACCCTTATAAAGCCACTCTTTTGGGTACTAAGTTTTATTCCCGCTTATGGTATGCGTGCAGCTGGAGATGTGAAGTTTTCTATGCTAATATCTACCGTGACTATGTGGGCATGTCGTGTTTCGCTATGTATATACTTATACAAAGTATGGGGATTTGGACCTATTGCCGTATGGATTGGGATGTTTGCCGATTGGGGGATTCGTGGAGTGATTTTTACATTTCGATTTATCTCTGGCAAGTGGGCACAAAAGCTACTTATTTAAGACACAGACAAAACCTTATTTAGAGGGTAGACCTATGGAGGTTTATTAGATTTCTTTATAAAAATAGAATAAAGTGAGAAACAATGGTTGCTTCTATTGGGGTAGTGGTTCTCTTTAGGTATTTAAGTTAAAAGATTAAATACCTAAAGAGAACCACTATTGTTTTTACAAAGCCTACTATAAACTTTATTGCTAGTATGGAGTGGGAAGTACCTTTGTTTATTAGTGGGGATAGGCTTGTAAGGAAATATTAAAACCAAATAAGACTGAATGAATAATTTTAAAATTTATAATATTATATAAAAAAATAGAATATATCCTTGACAGATATATCGTAAGGTGATATATTCTATATATCGGTAGATGATATATGATTTATGAAAGGAGTTAACGATGGATAAAAATATTACTGTAACAGAGGCTTTGTTTTATATTTTATTGACCTTGCGAAAACCTAATTATGGTTATGGCATTATTCAAGAAGTGGCAGAGATGACCGAGGGCCGTCTTAATCTTGGACCAGGTACGCTATATGGAGCTATTAACTCACTACTTGAAAAGGGATGGATTAGTCTTTATAGTGAGGATAAAACTTCTAGAAAGAAAAAAGAATATTTGATTACAAACGAAGGGAAAGAAGTTTTCTGGATGGAAGTAGAGCGATTAAAAGAGTTAGTAGAAAATGCCCAGCAGATGGCAGAATAAAGGGGGAGAAATGATGGTAAAGTTTAGATGGTATTATGATAAGGATGCAGAGGAAGCATGGCTTAAGAAGATGTCTCTTAAAGGTTGGGCTTTTAAAAAGTTTTGGTTAGGTTTTTACTCTTTTGAGGCGAGTGAGCCAGGAGAGTATAATTATCAAATTGACCTCCTTGATAATTGGAGTGGAGATAAGAAGGAGTTTGCTGATTTTATGGAAGAAGCAGGGGTGGAGGTTATTTCACAGTGGTATCGCTGGGTGTATTTGCGTAAAAAGGCAGTAGATGGCCCCTTTGAAATGTATACAGATAGAGCCTCTAAAATAGCGCAGTATAAAAGGATCAAGCACTTCTTTAGATTGGCATTAATAGTAGAAGCCATTTGTTTTTTTATCGAATTAAATGCTGCATTACGTACAGGCTCTACCTTCTTCTATGGATTTACAATCTTAATTGCTTTAATCGTACTGGTTTTCTTGCGAATGATTTGGAAATGTCAATGGAGGATAGAGGAACTTCAGAGAGAAGAAAATTAACCCCTACTTACATAGCATTTGAAAGTGTGAAGGGAAAGTAGAGGGACTTCAAAGGGGATAAAGATAGGAAAATTGGATAGTCTATAGATTTAAAAGAATACTTGAAGATGAAATAGGAAGAAGGGGAGATAAGAAATGAAATTAGTAAAGCAAATAAGTAGAAAAATAGCTGTGCTCCTGTTAGCAGGGATGATGACTACACCACAAATGGTAATGGCTAAAGAAGTTAGCAGTACGGAGCAAGCTGTGAAGCAGGAAGTCCATTTAAAAGATGATTTTTACGAAGCAATTAATAAAGACTGGTTGCAAGCGACTACCTTAAAGCCAGGTTATTCTGCCATGGATACATTTACTGAGGTCAATGATAAATGTACAGAGCAGCTTCAAGAACTGTTTGCAGAGATCCTTGGAAATGAAGAAAAATATAGTGCTT
>JAEYNQ010000172.1 GCA_023412455.1 Bacillota bacterium | reverse complement strand
ACTACACTCCATTTCCCCTTAAAGTCTTGATCGGTTACTTCAAGAAACCTTCCCTTTTGATACGCATCTGCTTTAAATTCTGGTATTTGTTTTCCTATTAATGACATATTATAGCCTCCTTATTATTTAATAATCTATTTTTATCTAAATGATAATAGTTATTGTTTAATATAGATTATACTCTTATTTAAGCTATTGTCAATAGATAATAATTATTATCTACTAATTATTTAAACAATATTTAATTTGTTATTTAATGTGGTTGGAATAGACAGTTAATCCTAAAATTTCAATACACTATTTTATGTGTGTTAGCACTAACATCCTTACTAGCATTTGTCAAAAAAGCTTTTTTAATACATTTATGTACAACTTCATTTGGGAATTTAAATTTTTAATGTATAACGTTTTCTTGTTTCTGTACTTTGCCCATACTGTATGGCCTGTTTCGGACAGGAATTGATACATTTTAGGCAAAATGAGCAGTTCCTTTGCCATCCGGGTCTATTATGTTCTAACTTTATAACATTACAAGGGCACTCCTTCTCACAAATACCACACCCTATGCATGTAGAGGTGGCATAGAATTTCTTATGATGATCTGTACGCTTATACAAGCTATGTATCATTGGCTTTATTGTCCAACCTAGCAAATCTTTAATAGTTGCTTCTTCTTCTTTTTGAATTTTGGCCACTATCTCAGCTATTTTATTATCTGCTTCTAATAAAATACTCTTCTGCTTTTCTTCTGTTATAATGTCATAGCCCACCACATAGTTATCCACCATTTTAACCTCATATTTTGCCTGCAGCATCATAAACTTTTTCTTTAAAAGGCTCTCCAAATCCCGCATCCCATTATGACTCTTTAGACCAAAAGTAGCTATAACATAGGTGTAATTCTTATTGTAGTTTATCAAAGTTAAGTCCCTTATAAATTCCTCTACCAATGTAGGCATCCCACACCAATAAACAGGAAAAATAAATCCTACTTTTTCATTAGCTCCTAAAATATACTTTTTATTTTTTTCTCTTTCTCTTTGTGTTATCCTAATGATTTCTTCTTGACTGTCCTTGGCTATTACCTGTGCTACATGCAAAGAATTTCCCGTTCCACTAAAACAAAATATCATTGTTATCCCCTTTTTCTTAAAAATTTTTACTTCTTAAAAATGTTAAGCTTGTTCAAGACTGCAGTTACTACTCTCTTACCTAACATTAGGCTCCCCAACCAAAAAGCAATTTCACTTACTACAAGCATGGTACTTACAATACCTGCTCTCATACAATGAGAGACTGATAAGCATAAATTAAACGGTAACATAGCATATAGCAAAAAGGATACTATAATCAGTCCCCATGCAATTAGTTTATAGGTAAATGAGTCTTTTGTTTTTTTACATAACATCTCTATCTTCTCCCATCTCTGCATTAATATTAATAAATGAATTGTATAATAATTATTTATAAATTATAATTTTATTAATATTGATATACAATCAGCAATTAGGGTGATTCTGTTTATTAGTAAACACATAGAGACAAAGTGTCTTTTATAGAGGGGGCAATTATGGAAGATAAACGTTCAGTTAAAACAAAAAGGGTAATAAAAGAAGCTTTCTTCTCACTCCTTAAAGAGAAGCCACTCAACAAGATAACTGTAGCTGAGTTATCTAGGCTAGCAGACTTAGGCCGTGGTACATTCTATTTACACTATCATGACGTTTATGACTTATATGAGCAGATAGAAAAAGACCTTTTCTATAATCTTGACCAATTTTTCAATCTATCTGATCCTTACTGTAATCCTGAAAACTTTATAAATCTGGTGGATACTGTAACGAAATATATTTCAGCCAACAAAGAGCTTTTCCTCCTTTTGTTCTGTCCTTCAGAAAGTAGAAGTAATTTGCAGAAGCTAAAAAACTTCTTTATAGAAAAATTTCTTACCCAAGAAGATACTCCGGCTATGTCTGAATTCAGCTTTACTGAAATACTATTCGCTGTTTCTGGTAGTATTGGTATATTAGAGCAATGGTTAAATGATGACCTTAGAATGCCTGCTGAAGAAATAGCCACTATGCTCCATCAAATACTATCTAAATTCTTATAGTCCTCTAGGACTATTTTCTTATTCTCCTCATTTATCCTATTAAGTCTGCCCTCTCCCCTCTATCTAAAGGTTTCTAATAGTATTAAAACTTATTAATGTCATCTCCCTAAAATACTATCTTTCTTGTAAGCAAAAAAAATCCTTTAATCGCTCTACTAGGAACAATTAAAGGATATTAAATTAATTTATTTTGAGTTCAATACAATGTTTGCCTCCATCATCTGCTAAAAGTACTTTATTACTGGCTAGCTTCTTGCCATCTAAAGTTATATGGTATGGACTGTCTTTAAGTCTTACCCAACCTTCCGTTTTACTGATGCTAATAGTGTATTCGGAGGACAAATGTCTTAATGTATACCTTATATGCGTTTGTTTTTGGCTTAATAGCGGCTCCAGTACAAGTGTATCCTTTTCGTATTTGATCCCTAGCATTTCGAATAATGTGATGGCAAGCCATGTAGAAGTCCCACTTAATGTAGGCCCAATATTCTCACCGGTCTGGCTATTGTTATACTGAGTACACCACCGTGGATTGCCACATACTTTAAATGGATTTTCCAGGGCTTTATAAGGTAATACACAATCCACCATCCAATAAGCCAGTTCACTGAGTCTTATTGCCAGTTCCCCACTCTCTACCTTTTTAGCTGCTTGGAGCATAGCTGTTGTAGCCATCATGGTAGCATGTTTGAATATCCCACCATTTTCTCTATCTCCCGGGAAGTATTGGCCTGTTGCTGTTTTGTTGGTAACCTTGGATAAATCTGTTGGACTCATAAGTTTTAATCCAAATGGCGTTTTTAAATAGGCTTCGATTTTGTCTAACATTTTACCTATCTGGTCTTCTCTTGCACAATCCGAAAGAATAGACCAACTAAATGAATTGAGGAAGTAGGTCCCATTTATTTTTTCATCTGAAGAAAACCCATCCTTTTGAGCCCCTAAATAAGTCATCGTATCACCATAACGGTTAAAAAGCACCCTTGCAAAGAAGTCACCTTTCCATGCATAAGCTTGTAAATGCCCATCCAGTTCATCTATTAATGCTTTAACCTTTATTTCATAGGTTATATCTTGATTAATGGCCGCAAATTCTTCCATATGTAATAAGGCTAATTTTAGTAAGAAAGCATTCATAACACTTTCTGAATAGCCCTTTAAAGGCTTTTCGGCTTTGAGCTTTTCTATGCCTAATAAGTAATTCAGGTCAACATTTAAGCAATCATTCCAATCAGCAAAATCAATAAGGGGTAAGCCATGTTCACCTACTGATAGCTCAGCAGAATAATGGATAATGGCTTTTAATGTGTCGTAAACGCTTCTTTTCTTGCCCTTTGTCTCTGGAATTTCATATGCTTCATCTAAAAAAGCTTGATCTCCACTATAGTTCACATAGCGATAGACAGCTTGCACTAGCCATAGCCCATCATCTGACCATTTACCCGCTTCTTTACCTTTCCAAAAGAAGTTATGATAGCAATAACCCTGTTCAAATACATTACTCACCCATTCACTAAGTAAGGCTTTTGTATATTCTCTTTCTCCCATGGAAATTAAATAATATTGTGAAACAAAGATATCTTGGATTTCTCTAAATCCAATCTCTCTATACCCCTTTTGGGTTAAGTCAAAGGAACGTGAAACGAAGGTTTGATAAAGCACTTGAAAGGGTAAGTTTTTATTGACGTAACTATCAAAAGCTTCATCTCCTGTCTGAACCTGTAAATAGGTACGATACTTTCCATAGCTTTCTAATTGTTGATTTAAACTTTGAGGTACATCCTCTTTTGACTTAAAATACTTATGCAAATTTGTAAGTTGTTCTTGGACTACTTGTTGTGGTACTCTTACGTCTTTTAATTCAGAGATAAGACCTACAAAATGATCCACATAAGTCGTTTCTCCTGCTTCTAATGTAAGGGGACATCCTAATGCAAAAAAGCCTGGCCCCTTTGTATTTAACCGATTAGTCAGCTTACGTACGCCTTGTGGCCTATATAAACTGCCATTTCCTATAAATTCCCCATAATGGGTACATAGCTCTGTTGGATGTTTCTTTTTTCCTTTTTCATAAGCCACCATAGTTGTAAAACGTACATCTGTACTTGACCACTCTGGATAGTAATAAGGGACATACCCTATTAGATTATCTTCTTCATCCTTTAAGAGCTGTGCTTGCATAATAATGGTGGAGTAAACTACATCCTCCATTAATGCATGAGGCGATGCAGAAGCTAACATCCCTGTTGTAACAAGCTTTATATTTCTAGTCTTTTCACTTTTATTCCTAATGGCTATCCTTTGTACTTCTGTAGCAATTGGAAGTCCTTCATACTGTGGGAGTAAGAAAATGGTTCTTGAAATTTTTAAACCACAATAAGTTTCATACTCTATTTCAGTATAATTTTGTCCATGACGGCATTCTGCCTTTTTTATATTACTATCTAATACGTCTGCAGAATAAAAAATTTGTTTCCCCTCTTCAACAATGTAAAATTGTCTATTTGCAGGGAAGCCATTTTCCTCTGGTAGCATATCCCATCTAGTCGCTAATACTTGATGGGCTGCATGTGCTCTAAAGCTTCCACCTCCCAAACGGTCCACAACACTTTTAGGTGTCGATTGAAGGGCAAAACTAAAATTCATACGATTTCCTAAAAGCATATTGGTATAAAAGTGAGGCCCTGGTACGGGTGTTCTTAGATCGATTACATGTTCACCTTTTTCATTAATATAGCCCGCCCAATTTTTGTAGCTACTACAACTAGCTAAAATATGTGTTTTAATGGTTTCATCCATACTTTCTTCTTTCACTTTATCATCCCAATATGTAAAATGCCTTAGGCTCTTGCCCTCTTCTATAACCAATAAATGTGAACTATCTTGAGATAATTGATTGAAGTATGTACTTAGCTGCTCCTCTTCATATAATACCTTTAATGCGGGTACCTTAAACTCAAACCCACCAATAGCAATGATATGTTTACCTTTAATATCCATGTATTCACTATCATATACCCTATCTTCTCGAATATATGGTTTAAAATAACGCTTCAGTAATTCTTGTGATTCTTCTATGACTTCTCTAGCACAGATATGTCTTAGCATTTTTCTCCTCCAGCTCTATAGGACGCTTTTACTTGCTTTTTCAATAAACTATAAATTCTCACCGTTACATGCTATGACTTCTTTATACCAATAGCCTGAATCTTTAATGGTGCGCTCTTGTGTATTATAATCCACATAAATCATACCAAAACGTTCACTATACCCTTTTGCCCACTCAAAATTATCCATTAAAGACCAAGAAAAATAACCCGCAATATCTATCCCCTCTGTTGCTGCTCTTTTTAACTCTCTTAAATAACGGTGATAAAAATCAATACGCGCTCCGTCGTGAACTTTGCCATCTATACTGATCCAGTCCGTTCCGGCCATACCATTTTCTGTAATATAGATAGGCTTTTTATAACGTTCATAAAAGAATTTAGGTAACCAATATAAGCATTCGGGTGTAACGGGCCAATCAAGAGCTGTTTTAGGAAAGCCTTCATAACGTGTTACGATTTCTAACTCTCCCTTTTCTCCAGCACGTACTTTAAGGGAGTTATAAACATTTTGCCCATAAAAATCAATGGGTTGATGGATTAATTTCATATCTTCTTCTGTTATCCTTGGCAAGTATTTTTCAAACTTTTTAAGTCCAGCCTCAGGATAATGGCCTAACATAACAGGATCACTGAGCCATGCGACATGCCACATACAGCCTTCTACTGTATCAAAGTCTTCAAACATAGCTTTTCTTGCAATTTCTATATCTCGAGGCTCATGGCTCTCTGGAAAGTAAAAGGCTCCTGTTGGTGCAAAGCCAATCTCAACAGGCTGCTTACAATGTTGCCTTAAAGCTAAAACGGAGGCGCCATGTGCTCTTAAGACATTATGACAGATTTGAAAATACTCTCTATAACCATACTTTAACCCTGGTGCATGTACATCATTACAGTATCCTAAAGCAATAAAGCATTGGGGTTCATTAAAAGTAAAATAATACTTCACACGGTCTGAAAAATGCTTGGCTATGACTGTGGTATATTCCCTAAACCAAGCCACACTTTCCTCGTTCAGCCACCCACCCTTTTTATGTAGTTCATAGGGAAGTTCCCAATGATAGAGTGTTATATAGGGTTCAATACCACTCTTTAGTAACTCATCAATCAAATGGCTATAATAAGCAATCCCCTCTTCATTAACTTTGCCACTCCCTTCTGGCAAGATACGCGCCCAGTTAATAGAAAACCGATAGGCTCTTAATCCCATTTCCTTCATAAGCTTGATATCTTCTTTATAGCGATGATAGTGATCACAAGCCACTTGTCCTGTATGTCCACCCCAAATCTTGCCATCTTGCTCACAGAATATATCCCATATATTAAGTCCTTTTCCGTCTTCAAAAGCTGCACCCTCTATTTGATAGGAAGCTGTGGCAGCTCCCCACATAAATTGTTCCTTAAATCCCATTTTCTCTTCTCCTATCCCATAAGTAATCTTTACCTCTATATCCTGCCTCTATTTTTTACAGCTATTCCCTACCTGCGTATTTCTCCTATATTCTGATGGGGATACGCCATAAAGGGTTTTAAATACTTTCATAAAATGCTTTTCATTCTCATACCCAACCAATGTACTAATTTCATTGATTTTCTTATCCGTGTTAGTAAGTAATTTCTTGGCTTCACTTATTCTTAATTCTTTTACATAACTTACAAAGCTCATCCCTGTATACTCTTTAAAAACGAGAGAAAACAGGGAATAATTCATGGAAATATGATTAGACACCACTGCCATATTCAAATCCTTGGTATAATTTTGCTGTATGTAATCTATTGCTTGTTGCATCTTTTGCTTATTCTTATAGTCTTCCATACCATCAGAAATTTTATTGTGAAGATTTAATAGGAATTCACTAAATACTTCCATATACTCCACTAGATTACTATACCTATACATCTCTTCTAAAAGTAGATGTGTACACGCGTCTAGCCTAAGTACTTCTCTATAAGTCTCTTTGATTTGACTTAATAAGCTACTCATCATTTCTTCAAAGTAGGCCTGACTCATTTTGCATCTTTCTACTTTACACTGTAGTACACCTAATAGCTTAATAGCTTCTTGGAAGCGCTCTGTCCCCACAAGCTGTGTAATCCTACTGACAATTCCTATTACTTCTTGTTGCCAATCCTTTTTGTCATTTATATACTCTCCGTTATGGTATTTTGTCATAAAGAAGGCTCCCTTTCGGGATTCAATGGCTTCCTTATAAGCCACCTCTAATTGGTCTATTCCTTCATATCCTTTACTTATCCCATAACATGCACACCGAAGAAACGTCTCTAATGCTGTCTTTCCTTTTTCATTTATTACAATCCAAAAATCTTGCCCATTAATACCCTCTATATAAATCGTTCCATAGGTATCAAAGTATTCCTCTTCCTGATGATTAGAGCAATATACCCAATAGGTTGTATCCCTCACCCACTCTAAATCATTCATCTTAAGGAGTTCTTTCTTCTCTTCACAAGGGTCTTCTAAAAATAACTTGAAATGTTTATTTACAAGAAGCTTTTTTTTCTCTTGTGCTAATTGTTCCTCTATTTCCTGTTCTATAATTTCTTCTTCTAATAGGTTGAGGACTCCTATAAGCTCTTCTCGTTCTATAGGTTTTAGAAGGTATTCTCTTGCACCATACCTAAGTAGCTCTACGGCATAGCCAAAATCATCAAAACCACTTATTACTATTACCTGAGGCATCACCTCTAGCTGAGAAAGCTCTTTTACCAAAGTAACACCATCCATTTTAGGCATACGTATATCTGTAATAACTACATCTACTTTTTGACTTCCAATAACCTCTAATGCCTCCAGTCCATTCTTGCATTCGATGATCTCTTCAATAGGCAAACCAGATCTTGCTATCATTGCATGGAGGCCTTGTCTAATCATCTTCTCATCTTCTACAATAATTAATCTTTGCATACCATCTCTCCTCTGCAAGTTACATAAGGTATTTTTGCAATGACTTTGGTATAGCAACCTTCCTTAGAAGCAATGCTGATGCCATACTCCTTACCAAAGCTCATGATCATACGATCTTGGACATTCTTTAAGCCTAGACCATTTCCTTTACACTTATTCTCTTTGTCTACTACTTCTCCGGAAATCGTCTTAAGTAGTTTTTCAACTTGCTCCTCTGTCATTCCTACACCGGAATCAATAATTTCAATACTGCAATTATTTTCTTGCCTTATGCCTTTAATATATATAGTGGTATCTTCAGCAAGTTCTTCAATTCCATGGTATATAGCATTTTCAATAATAGGTTGTAATGACATTTTAGGAATTCTTTGCTTTAATAGATCTTCTTTCATATTAATACTTAATATGATTCGGTAATCAAATCTTAGATTAATGAGTACAAGATAATTTTTTATATATTCTATTTCCTCCTCAATGGTTACACATTGTTCTCCCCATCGCATAGTGTATCTTAATAGTTTTCCTAAAGAGGTTAAGGCATCCGATATAACATACTGTTTTTTTATCTCCGCCATCATTTTAATAGATTCCAGCACATTATAAATAAAATGGGCATTAATCTGATTTTGGAGGGCTTTAATCTCCGTGTCTTTTATCAATCTTTCTTTTTGAATACCTTGTTCCATCAATTCTGTCATATGTTCTAACATGAGATTAATTTGTTTTGCCAAATCCCCCACTTCATCATCGCCTGTAACAGGTATTCGAATATGTAAATTTCCTTGTCCTATTAAATGGACTGTCCTAATAATTTCATATAAACGTTTTAATAAGACGCGAATACTGTATTCAATTAAAATAGTCACTACAATAATAACTAGAAATAAAAATAAAATAAAACTGTTGCGTGTACGCGTAATACTTTCATTATCATTCTTTAAAGAAACAATTTTCATCAAGTAACCATCTAAGGTTTTAATATATTCACAAGCTACTATGATTTCCTCGTCATCTATTTTTGTTGTTTGATAGTAACTTTCTTTTTGTTCTTCTCTTATATTTTGTAACAGAGGAATGACTTCATCTTCCCATTTGCCACTCACTTCATTATTAAAATAACACTTTCTATCTTGATCTATAAAGCAGCTCCAGTCCTCATAACTGGATGAATAAATACTAGGAAATAAAAGTTCCATCTTTGTTGCTACCTCTATAGTAGCAATTTCTCCATGACTAAAATCACTAATTTTAGAAACGAGAGAAACAATATGTTGTGTAGCATTTGCACTTGATTGCAAAAATAATTTGTCTTGATAATCGAATTGCCAAGTTCCTGATTTATACTGGCCATCTTTTGCCCATTCAAATCTTTTGAGACGATCATAATTGTACAAAATGGGCATCATTTCGATACTATCCTTTGCATTGACATATATTCTTATGTAATGTAAATAAGGATTGCTATTTGCTATTTTTTCTAAATTGCTTATTTCGGTTCTATAAAATTCCAGTTTTTCTTGAGTTGGGATCTCTTTTCCTTCTACTTGGTCAATAATAAAAGTCCTTAATCTGGTTTCACCTAAAAACACCTGGGTTGACATATTACACATTTCTACATTTTTTTGAATGATACTTTGAGCAACGGCCATATCCATCTTTGTATTTTTCATTTTACCTTCTACAAGATTCTGATGTAAAAGATTAAAAATAATAACAGAAAAAATAGTCACAAAAATCCCTAGAACTAAAATGATAAATAATGTTATCTTTCTATCTAACTTTGTTAAAGACCTAAAAAGAGGTAGTATTTTCATTATTTGATCCTCATAAATTCTTATATTATAACAATATATTTAAATTATAATATAATATAGTTGGAATACAACTAATTTTAGTTATATTCCAACTATTATAATAACTATTTTATAAACCTAGTTTTTCTTTATTAATATTAATAAGTTCTGTTTGTTTATCAAGAACTTTAGCATATCCCCATTCTTCCATCTTTTTATTGAAATCTGCTAAAATCTTATCAAATTCTTCATCTGATTTAGCAAGAAGTAATTTAGGTAATACAACACCCCATTCGTTATCTACTTTGTTCTTAATGTCCGCTTCTTCTGTATCTGCAGCAATTGTGGTAAGATATTCAGAAGTTGAAACAGTATAGGGGTATGTCCAACGTTCTATTTGTCCCATTGGGTCTGGCGTTTCAACTGCCCAAGAAAGAGCCATTGCATTATCTTGCAGCATCCAATAGCAAACATCAGCACCATATTGCTTATCAAAAGTTGCTCGGTCTGTTTGTAATAAATCTCTTACTTCTTGTTTCATGGTAGGTTTACCATTAACCATATCCCAAGTTACACCCTCAACACCTAACCAAACCATATGTTGTCCATGCTCACTAATAAGGTAGGATAAAAGTTCAATAGCACGGTCTGGACGCTTACAATTTTTAGAAATCATTGTTAATGTCCAACCAGCAATACCAGAGTTTGGTACTCGATAATCCTCTGCCTTGGAATTCTTTGGTCCATCTACAGCTATATAGATACTATTTGGATCCTTTTCATAAAGCAATTTTTGTTGGGATACTATGTCCGTATATTGATATAGCATACAGAAATATCTCCCTTGAGCTAGTTTTTCATCCATTTGTGCACGTTTATCAATAAATACATCATCTGTTAAATAACCTTCTTGACCTAATTCTCTAAAGGTCTTGAGCCATATCATAAGCTCTGGATCTCTATAGCGATCATGGGCTTTACCATCTTTTTCAAACGGAACAGCTAAGAAATTACATAAGAAGCTATCAAAGGAGTTGTTACCTATATTAGTAAACTCATGAGCACCAATAGGAATAAGGCTCTGACCATTGATTTCTGGGAATTTTTCTTTTGCTGCCTTTACAGCTGCTTTAAACCCTTCTGGTGTTGTCATATCTGGGCTACCAATGGCTTCATAAATATCTTTTCTTACTAAAAAGGTTTGGTTAGAGGCAATATTATCGTACTTTTCACTATCTGTTGGTGTATAAGAAGAATTGGGATAACCATAGATATGACCATCTTCTTGGGTATACCAACCAATGCGCTCAGGGCTAGCTACTTCAAAGAAATAAGGGTCGTATTGGGTAGCTAATTCATCCAGTGCATAAACCAGACCTGCATCGATAATTTGTGGTACTTGTTGCTCATACCAACCTAATGTAACAAGGTCTGGTAAAGTATTGGATGCAATAAGAGAATTTAATTTCTCCGCTTCATTACCTGCTGGAATAACAAATTGAATATTTACACCTGTTTCTTCTGTAATTGCTTTTGATACTAAGTTTTCTCCCCAAGGCGCAGTAAACCATGAGAAGTGCATATACCATGTTAAGGTGACCTTATCATCTGCGTGTTGTTGCCAACCTGGTGTCACTTCTCCATCAACTGCTGCTGTTTCTTTAGCTGGATCTGTTTTGGTTCCCGCTGTATTTTCTGTTTTGTTTTCATTACTTACATCGTCTTTTTTTGTAGAACTATTGCCACAAGCTGTCATGGAAAAGACCATCGTGGAAGCTAATAAAAAGGCTCCCATTTGCTTATACTTGCTGTTCATACTCATTTTCCCCCTTAAAATTTATTTCATTTATTCCTTAACTGCACCTACCATTACCCCAGCAACAAAATATTTCTGAAGGAATGGATAAATACAGCATATAGGCAGTGTGGTAATAACCATTGCAGCAAGCTTGATGGAAGTTGATGTGGTATCTGCTGCTGAAATGTTAGAGGCTGATGCTAGCTGATTGGATTGTACTTGTGCCACCATACGGTAAAGGTATGTTTGAATAGGTTCAAGATCTGGTCGATTGGTCATAAACATTAATCCACCAAAGTAATCATTCCATTGCCCTACCCCTGCAAACAGTCCAATTGTGGCTAATACTGGTTTAGATAAAGGAAGCATAATACGTGTAAAAATCGTCCAATCATTAGCACCATCTATTTTGGCTGATTCTTCCAATGCACTTGGAATATCATTAAAGAAATTACAAAAAATAATAAGATTAAAAAAGTTAAAGGCTGCCGGGAAAATATATACCCAGAAGTTGTTGAGTAATCCCATATTCTTATAAAGTAAAAAGGTTGGAATAAGTCCTCCTGAGAAGAACATGGTAATTATCCCCATTGTCATATAAACTTTTCTTCCTATTAAACGACTTTTGGATAAAGGATAGGCCACCATGGCTGTAAAGAATACATTGAGCGTTGTCCCAAGAAGCGTTTTTAGTATAGTGATTTTAAAAGCTTGAAGGACTTTAGAATCTTCAAACACCTTGGTATAATTCCTTATGGAAAATTCTCGTGGCCACCAATAGATCCCCCCTTGTAAGGCATCCGTTGCATCATTAAATGAATTAACAAGGACATACCAAATAGGATAAACACATGCGAAGCAGATTAATAACATGAATAGTGTATTGATTACATTAAATGGAGATATCTTTTTTAAACTTGTATTTTTCACTTTCTACGCCTCCTAATATAATGATCTGCCTAAGAATTTCTTACTCGTTTTATTGGCAATAAGTAAGAGGATTAAAGCGATTACTGACTTAAATAAGCCTACTGCTGTGGCATAGGAGTATTTACCCATTGTCATACCCATTTGATAGACATAGGTATCAATAACCTGGCTCCTTGAAATATTAATCTGGTTTTTCAAAACAAGGATTTGATCAAAGTTAGAATTCAACAAATTAGCTACTTGAATAATGAGCATAATGGCAATGGTCCCACTAATGCATGGTAGTGTAATAGCTTTAATCCTCTGAAACTTATTGGCGCCATCTACAATAGCTGCTTCATGCATCTGCTCATCAACACCTGCAATGGCTGCAAGATAAATAATGGCTGACCACCCAAGCTCTTTCCATATATCTGATAGTAATGAAATACCCCAGAAATATTTTGGATCTCCTAAAAAAGACACTGGTTCTTTTAAAATATGTATCCCTACTAAAATGTCATTAATAATACCCTCTTTAGAGAGCCATGTAATCATAATCCCACCTAACACTACCCAGGACAAAAAATGAGGTAAGTAGGAGAGGGTTTGGGTAATTTTTTTAAACTTCGTACCTTTTATTTCATTTAAAAGTAACGCAAAAATAATCGGTAATGGAAAGCCAATAATGAGCTTCAATATACTGATTCCTAATGTGTTGGCAATGATATGAATGAAATTGCTATCCTCAAAAAATTCTTGAAAATATTTTAAGCCCACCCATTTTGCTGATGCGATCGTTTCTGTAATCTTGTATTTCTTGAAAGCAATGATGATGCCCCCCATAGGTATATAATTAAAAATAAGCATCCATATCATCCCAGGTATTGCCATCATTTGAAGATAACGTTGTTCCCACAATTTCTTTATTATTCTTTGAATTTTTTTTAATAGTGTTTGAAATTTATTATTTATTATAGGTGCATTATTTTGTGTGATTGCCTTTTCCATTGATTTCACTATTTCCCACTCTCCTCTAATGCCGTTAAGCTCTTATCAAACTCATTATATGAATTTATTTGGATACGTATAGTGTGTCATTTTTTAGCTTTAGTATCTTTTTTTTAGAGTCTATTACTCCTACTATTTCTGAGTTGTTTTTGTAGTAGTCATACTTCCAATGTGTACTTTTTTCCACACATTATCGTTTATATCTATTTTGTAGTGTTGTTTTAGTGTTTCATACTGACCCTTTACTTTGTCCTCTATTTCTTTATCTTTTGCTTCCTTTACAGCTTGCTCATAAGGGTCTACTGGGTCACTTATCCTTCGAATGACATAATAACCATGCTTTGTTGTAAATACTTCACTGGTATCGCCTGAATTGAGCTTTTTACACTGTTCTATAATTTCTGTTTCTTCACCAAAAGGATTCTCTTTCATGTTAAAAGAAGTCTCACCTGTCTGTATTTTGTCCTTATCCTCTTCTTCAATCGCTAACTGTTCTACATCTTTTAGAGTAGCTAGCTGTGTTTTATAGTGTTCCATCTTTTGATATGCTCTTTCCATTTCTAGGCTACCCAGCTCCTGAATTTGGCCATTATCCTTTTTACTTTTATTTGGCATGAAAACATACTGGAACTTGTATATTTCATAATCCTCTTTATGAATTGACGAACGAATAGCCTGCTCATCAACAGTGGTCTTAGCTACTTGTAAGTTATAATATTTGGTGGCAAGAGCTATCTTTTGGGCTATACTTTCCATTTTTTCACTTGATAATTGTGTGGTCTTAATTGCGTCTACTCCTATATTCTTTTCTATGCTCTCCCTATTTTGCTTCACTTGGGCTTTTTCACCCTCATCCAGTGTCAAGCCCTCTTTTTGTGCCTCGTTATAATAAATCTGATATTTAATAACATCTTCTATGATCTGCTGTTGCTTGTTTTCGCTCATACTGATACCCTGTTCATATTCACTGCTCCAGTAGGCTGCTTCATCCCCAAAATAGGAGCTAATCACCTTCCCCTGGAATTCAGCAATCATCACATGATACATCATTTCATCCATACAGATCTCATCTTCACCTACTGTTATAACCTTTTGCTGAGTATAAGGGGTGGTTGCACTTTGACAACCTATAGTCATTAATGTTACGATCAAGCTCATGTTGATTATTTTTACGCGTTTACTTATTTTCATTCTTACCCCCCTCTTTAGTCGTTTTAATAATCTATACAAAACACTAATAGTATCTATTGATTAATTTATTGTAACAAATATTCAGAATAAATTGGTTGCTCATATTTTTGTGGAGGTATCATTTTTTTAGTAAAGTTCCTATCTCTTGCTATTCCCCCACCTTCATTCCACAGCTCCACTGTCTGTCTATTTTTAATAAATTCTATATTTTTACATGAGTTTATTTAAAATAGAGAGTTTTATAAAGCATGCTCTCTATTTATAAGCCTTTTTGAAGTTATTATTGTGTAATGATTAAGATTATAGCGCTAATAACCTTGACTTTGACATCCTTTCATGTTTTATACTGTACTTGTAAACGACTAGAAAGATTTAAGCTAAGCTATGTAGATAGTGTATCTATCAAATCAAGAGAGGAGATTGGACTTATGAGAAAAGAAATTTACCTAGCAGGTGGCTGCTTTTGGGGAATAGAAAAATATATAAGCAACATTCCAGGAATCCTATCAACAGAAGTTGGATATGCCAATGGGCATACGGTTCATCCGACTTATGAAGAAGTGTGTTACAATCATACAGGACATGCAGAAACAGTGAAGGTTGAATATGACAATGACAAAATTGGATTACCTTATCTATTAGAGCTGTATTATGATGTAATTAATCCAGTAAGCATTAACCGTCAAGGTGGTGACATGGGTTCTCAGTACAGGACAGGAATATATTTTGTTGATGCTAGCGATGAAGCCATTATTCATGACTCCATCAATGAACTTCAGAAAAAATATGAAGAAAAGATTGCCATTGAAGTCAAACCACTTGCTAATTATTTTAAAGCAGAAGAATATCATCAGAAATATTTAGATAAAAACCCGGAGGGCTACTGTCACATTGGAGTGGATCAATTTAAAAAGGCTAAAAAGGCAGTGGATACAAGTAAAAGATTCCCTAAAAAGCCTCTTAACGAACTGAAAAAGTCTTTGACTGATATACAATTTGAAGTAACGCAGCATAATGCAACAGAACCTCCATTTAGGAATGAGTACTTTGATAAATTCGAGGAAGGGATTTATACTGATGTTACCACAGGTGAACCACTTTTTATGTCAGAGGATAAGTTTGAGTCAGGCTGTGGTTGGCCTAGCTTTTCTAAACCCATAGACTTCAATTTGCTCACCAATATTACCGATAGAAGTCATGGCATGGTGCGCACAGAAGTAAGAAGCAAAAACGGTGATGCACACCTTGGCCACGTATTCGAAGATGGCCCCCTAGATAGAGGTGGATTGCGCTATTGCATTAATAGTGCTTCCTTAAAATTTATACCTAAGGAAAAGATGGCGAGTGAGGGGTATGGTGAGTATCTGAAGTTGTTTGATGATAAATAATGCAAAAAGGAGTGTTTTTAGAGCATCTTTCAAATGCTCTAAAAACACTCCCCCTAATTGCAAAGTCTCATAATGAGTAGCTCCCGATAACTCTTTCCTTCAGATAGTGCCTCAGAAGTCCAATAATTAAGTTAAATACACTTGCTTACCCTCTTCTAGTGTTACGAAAAATCATCTAGAAACAGGTGGATGCAAGTCCCAATCAGGAAAACATTTTGCAAATCCTTCTAGATTCTGTGTCAGCATGACCTTTTCCATCTTTGCAATATCCGAATCATTCTGCCCAAACATGGCTTCAAGCTCGTCAAAAGCCTCTATGTTTTTTAATTTATCCTTGTCATTCATTGGGTGTTCCTCCTTTTCATAAATCCTTACGCAACAATATCTGGTAACTTGCCACTCTCAAAGTTTTGAACAAGTGCTTGTACCTCATTCCACTCTCCAAGAGCACCCTCAATCTGTTGTTTGCCAAATGTAAGCATCTTATCATGACTTCCATTCGTATCCTCAATACGCTGTGCAATGTCTTTTTTAGCCTTATTGGACCTCAAAAAGCAAACACCGGCTCCACCTAAGCCCAGCAAGCCCATAGGAACTAGAATAAAAAGGGTAGGGATGCTAATAATAGCTAAAACAAGAGAGGCAATCTTCAACTGTCTAGGCTTTTGCCTATTAATAGCCTGAAGTGCTTGCTCCCGTTTGTGCTCAATATACTGTCTGTAATCCCTCTGTAGAGCTTCCTCATTATTTCCGTTTTCTGCTGTTCCTGTCCATCCATGAATTTTCAATGTAATCTTCTTTGGGAATGTGCTTTTCTTTTCAGTGATATAGCTCTCAAAGCCGTTTCGGATATAGCTACTAAGAAAAGCTACGGAAGTTTTTCTCTCCCATGGACGCGTATTTTCCTTTTTCACGATAATATTTGTCATTTGACTGATAAGGTCAATTGTATCCTCCGTTCGCTTACGATCTTCTTCTAAAATGGCTGCCTTGGCTGCTTCCTTATCGCCGTCAAAATATCGAATAGCCTGCAGATACCGCTCCTCTTTCCGGAGTGGTTCCTCTTTAGTATCGTAGCGACTGATTAAGGTGATTAAGGTCTTATCAATTTCCTTCTTTAGCTTTTGCTGATCAACTTCTACATTTTTCATCTGAGAGAATTCATTGGCAATCCCATCAACTGAATTAATCCGACTTATATAGGCACTAATATCCTGGTACTCCTGTACACAGCTATTAAGCTTTGGAAATTGCCCTTCAAGATCAACTGTAAATTCCTTGCAATATGTATGCCATTGTTCCGTCTGCTTTTTCTCTAATTCTTCCCCATTGCTTTGTATTTCTCGCATCCATTTTGCCACATAATCCTCACACATATGTTTCTCATCAGGTCCAAATACACCATTCAGGTAGGCATTGAGGTAAGTAAAATTGCTTTCTGTGAAATTTTCCGCACTTTGCCTGTTAAAATAAATGGATAACCATTCAAAACAGGTGGCCGTACGGTTGTTTCGCCGACAGATTAATGCCATCACTAGTGCCGTTTTTTCCTCGTCTCTCTTCACCGCTTCAGCAATGGCTCTTTCTGCAAGGTCTCGGTCATTACCGATCCACGCAGAAACAGCCACTAGACAGGGAGCTAACCAGTAGTCTGGTGTAGAAAGCATAAGTTCTTCTGTGACTTGTGAAATTGTAGTCTTCTTGACAAGTGCCAGATCTGTGGCCTGTAAAACGCCCAGCATTGTTTCTCGTACGACCTTGTAATTGCCAAAGTTTTGCTCTAATTCTTGTCGAACACGGATCAGCTCTGTAGCAGCTTTTTGCAGTACCGCTACCTTTATATTTTCTTCCACAAATGCTTTGAAGCTACTTCTCAGTTCCTCTAGTTCCCCTTTGACTTGCATAAGGTTTCCAGCAATGTCATCTATCTTGCCATTGGCTTTGGCCACCTCTTGTTCGATGCGTTTAGTAGAAGCTGTAACAGCATCTATTCGCCGTTCCACTCCCATTAGATTGATTTGATCCATGATTCTTCCCCCCTATATGAAACATTATATTGAGCCCATATCTTCTTTATATTGAGCACATTTTTCCTTATATACATTCAAAAATTTGCCTCTCAGTGTGGAATCCTTCATTGCATGTATCACTTTCCCTATATCCGTAATATAGTGTTCATAAAAATGACGTGCTTTTGCTTTCAGGTAAAAGCTGTTATCAATATAAGGAGAATCTGGATTTGTCTCTACAGATTTTAACAATGCAAAACAGGTTTTAGGAATCCCACAGTGTTCTGCCAGTTCCACATACATAGTCAAAAGATTTTCTGTCAAAAATCCTGATGATGTACGCTTTGCGATTAAGTAAGGACAAACCTTATCTATAAAGCCACAAAGATCCTCGGCATCTTCTGCCGCCGGCATATTGCCAGCAACCAACTGGATGATATCTTCTTCAAAGTCAGCAAGATTGTATGCAGAGGCCAGCAAAAGTCTCCGAATATCTTGTACTTCCTCGTATTCTAGAGCTACATTCTTAATCTGACTGAAGAATCTCTTCATTGCATCCGGTTTTCTCGCTGTGAATTCATCGTAATAAGCAAGAATATACATGGCTGGGGCATGATCCATGGCTATATTCAACACCTCCATGGCATAATGACGTGCATCCTCCATCTTACCATCTACAAAAAATTGAATGGCATTATGCTTTCCAAACACAACTTTTCCGTTAGCATTTAGTGTTGCTCTGGAATAATACTCCTGTTTTCCACATTGATTGCATCTCAGAATCCTTCCCTTGGGATCAAATTCCACGTTGGTGCTGCCACAGCCATGGCACTGTAGTCCTTGCATATCCATCGTAATTCCCCCTTACCTCATAGAAGTAGCCATGCTACTACGCATTTTCCATGTCGTTTCTACCCTACCAATCGCATTCACTATTTCAGTACGGTCTGCTCCAGCCATAATCAGCTCCATCACTTCATCCAACTGCCTACACATTTTCTCTTCCAAGGTATAGGTAGTAGATGTAGAAATATTTGTGCTATAATCCACCGCTTCTTTTAGCTTTAGAAGCTGTTTATGTATTTCCTCATCCTCTGTCACACTCAATAACTCCCCTAGCTTCTGTAAAAGCTCTATAGTCAAAGAAAGTTTTTGCTCTGTGTGGCTTAATTGCCTCTTTAGTCGTTGTGTATCCTTTTCGGCCCACAAAAGTAGGATAACATATACAACATCCATCAGTGCATTCGTACTAAGCACCACCCTATTAAAGCCTCCCAATCCTATCAAAACAAGGGCCGTATTTGAGATCACTACCATCACAAAATAGACTAATGTATAGTAAATAGGAACTGCGCTAACTTCAACTGTCTGCCTATCCGGAGTGTCTCTGAACACCAACAAATAGATGTCAGCTAGAATAACCGCAAGGGTAGCTCCGATAGCAGCACCCCCCAACGGGAGTGGACTTTCCCAAAAACTACAAACGGCAATTAATGCCAAGCTCCAGACAATTCCCAGCAACGTAATACTAAGAGCAAATAACTTACTTTTAGAGATCGACCTCATTAAAACATCCCCTTTCAGAGTTTCATTCCACATTCAGGGCAGAACTTTGTTCCATCCGGCAACTTTGCTCCACATGATGGGCACCCTGCCTCCAGCTTATGACCACAATTGGCGCAAAATTTTGCTCCCGGAGTAATCATCTCACCACATTCCAAACAAAATGTCGCTGATTGGGTAAATTTCTCACCACAATTCAAACAGAATTTTGCTTTGGCTGGACAAAGTATGCCACAACTGGGACAAGCTTTTTTGTCCTCTTGTGGATTCGCCTGCTGTACCGGTTGTTGCACGCCAGCCATGGCACTCTGTGCAATATTATTCATACCTGTGCCAAAGGCTCCGCCCATGCCAAAGCCCATTCCAAGACCCATTCCAGCCCCCATAAAGTCTGAAGCTGTTCCTTCATTTTCAGCAGCTGCCTTCATCACATCAAGGGAGCGCTCTTGCTGATACGTATAGCCCTCACGCTCACGCATCCTGGCCCGAGCAGCAGACTCAATATCCATCTTAGCAGCAGTTCCTTCTGCTTCAATTTTATTCTTTTTCCTCTGTATTTTGGCTTCATTGATGATGCGTAAATCCTCATCAGGAACATTGATATTATGGAAAGAGAAACTGTCTAGTGTCAAACCAAATTCATCGAAATGATCTATCAGTTCCGTATAAATTGCCTTGGAGAAATCAGAAAGATAAGCACTGATCTTCAAGACACCAATCTGCTTTTGGATAATGTTGTTTGCTAGCAAATTGGGGACATATTCCAATATTTTAGCCCGCATAAAGGTGATTAGGTCGTCGCGCGTATAATCTGCTCGTGTACCGACTACCTTCTGCAAAAATTTCCTTGCCTGTAATTCTGCTCGACTTGTGTCGACCTGTTCAATATGTATACCAAAAAGGCCGAAGGCACGCACATGCACATTAACATCCTCTTCTGGATCCGTTACCACCACTGGTGCCTGTGTTCCCCAGGAAAGATCATTCAAATAGGTAGTGTTTATAAAATAGACTGTGCTATGAAATGCGGATTCGCCACCTGTCAAAGCATGGGAAATATTTCGAAATGGGGCAAAACGGCTGTCCCCAGTCTCTAACTTGACCTTGCATGGACCTATAAATGTAGTTACCTGTGCTTTACCAGTCCCTTGGTCTCCTAGAGAACTTCCTGCATTCATATTATTAGTAAAAACAGCCATCTGTGAAGGCCCAACAATTAAGTAAGACCCATTGGGAAAATCCTCATACTCAAATTTGTGTGCAATAACAGATGCTTCTCTGTCTGTTTCTGGCTCCCACTTAATGACATCAACTGAAAATGTACCCAAAACACCAGAATGTTGTTTCTCTTTTGGGTTGTTGCTAGAAAATAGCCCCATGCCACTCCCCCCTTAATTTCATTTACTCCTATATACCCCATTCAACTATGGCACAATCAGAGTTTCTATCCATCTTTTCATTATCAAAAATACCTATATTTGTCATATATTTTATCACGCGATTCCTAATTATTCAACATTTTTTACCAAAAGCTAAACATAGCCTCCTTTACTCTGCCAAATAACTCATTATATGCCCCTACCTATTTTTTAAATTAAACACAAAAAACACCCTTTCGGGTGCTCTTGTTTCTCATACTCTCAAATCTCCTTACTCATTACATCAATAACTTAACGACAAAAAAGGCTTTATTATCTCAACGCATCGCAAATCTTCCCCTTTTATTAATCTATTGAGAGTTCCATCCTCTTAATAATATGATCTTGATATACTTCGTCTAACTCTACGAAGTAGCCACTCCACCCCCACACCCTTACAATTAAATTACGATATTTTTCAGGATGATCCTTGGCATCTAGCATTGTCTCTCTATTTACAGCATTAATTTGAAGCTGATGTCCACCTAACTCCATAAAGGTCCTCACAAGCATTGCTACTTTCTTAATACTTTCTTCGTTTTTAAACAATGTATCATGAAGTTCGATGGTTAATGGTCCTCCATTAGCTACTTTTTTTAAATTGGGCTTACTAAAAGACTTAATGATAGAAAGAGGTCCTTCACATCGGCTAAACAAGCTGGGAGAATAATTACATGCAAAAGCTTCTCCTTTTTTCCTGCCATCTGGCGTTGCTTGCATCTCTTTGGAATGCCAAATATAGTACATTGCAGAGCCTGTCCCTGCTCTGTAGATACCACCTCTTTGGTTTTTATAAGGCTTTAGCGCTTCTGCGAACCACTCAAGCAGTTGACACGCAATGTTATCTACCCACTCTTCGTCATTCCCCATTTTAGGGCCCTCATAACGCAATCTATTAGCTAATTCATCATAGCCTTCAAAATTCAGTTGAAGCGCCTTTATAACTTCTTCTTTAGAAAGACTTTCTTCTTCATAAATATATTTTTTAATAGCAGCTAAGGAGTCTACTGCCGTAGATAGTCCTACACCATGTATTCCATAATTGTTGTATTTATTTCCTTTTGAGATATCGCACCCTGTCTCTAAACACCCTTTCATCATTAATGACATAACAGGTGCCGGTTCTAGATAAAGTCCATCATGTTTTTGAACTATTTTTTTACAGGTTTCATTTAAATCCTGCCGTACATATTCCATAAATGCTTCAAAGTTATTCGCTATTTTTAGCTTGTCTAAATTTTCAATAACTAGGTTAGGAAAAGAAAGCCCATCGATATTAGGAATATCCATACCCACACCAGGTATAATAAATTCCCAGCAAGCTGCTACTACATAATTATAAGCATCTTCAGGTGTATAACCCCATTCTATTAAGGCAGGTATAACTATATCATCATTAGAGTACTGTGGAAAACCTAAACCTTTCTTCGTTAACCATGTTCCTTTTTCATATAATGCTAAAGGGGTTTTATGACTTACTCTTAAATTAATTTTAGGGTCAATAAGACTTAGTTCTAGACTAGCATCCATGCACAAATCAGATAGCTTATTATAAGTATCTTGCCCATTCTCATCTAAGCCCCCCAAAACCATACTCTGACCGTTATCTCCTTGCTGCATTCCAGTATATAAATCACTATCCTTATTAAAGCTGATAAAAAATTCTTCTAACAATTCTAAGGCTTGCTCTTCTGTTAATATCTTATTTTCTAAATCTCTTTTGAAATAAGGATACATATATTGGTCAAATCTACCGATCGTATTATGATAATTAAAAGAACACCATAAAGAATAATGCATGAGTCTAAAAAATTGTAGTGCCTCTAAAAAGGTATCTGCTTTTTGATTAGGAATTTTAGAAAAGACAGCTGCCACTACTGTATTCCCTATTCTTTCGGCTTCTTCCTTATAACGTTTTGCAAGGTTTTCTATGGCTGTCATAACACGAAGAGTACAGTTTAAAAACTCTACCTTATCCATAGCATCTTCTTGCTTCCTCTTATCTATTTCCATTATAATTTGTGCTCTTTTTACCTCAAACCCTTCTTGAATAATCGCGTTATAGAGAGGACTGATATTACATACTTTACCTTGCTCATGAATAGAGTGTTCTTTTTTTATTACATCCATTTCTTCTGGTGTATATATTTCAGGTAACACCGTTACTGTACGTAACATTGAAATCTTATCCTCTTTAAAAACGATTGGTTTTTCTTTAGATAATACATACTCTAAACGCCTAGTAACACGTTCCAGATCTGAGAGCTTTAACTCTCTATATGACTCTGCTAGCTCATAAGGGTCCTCTAGAATCTGTGTACGAAACTGATGATGTTCCTTATTATATATATAATAATTTAATAGGTACTGAATATGTCCTGTCATGTCCTCTCCTACCTTTCTCTAATTAAGCTTACTGATATCACTTAATTCATAATATGCGATACATAATACCTTTTTCTTCAAAGCATTGTCCATCTATCACAGGTAACTTGTCTACATCAAAACTGGGCCTATAGTCTTTGCCTAACATTTTATATTTAGCTCCTGCAGTCTGATGATAAGGTAGAAGTTCGACCCTTATAAGCTTTTGAGCACCTTCTAATAATTCTGCTGTTTGTTTTAGATTAGTAGGGTTATCATTCACTCCTGGAATAAGTGGAATACGGATAATGAATTCCTTCTTACTTGCTATTAGCGTCTTTAAATTTGTTAAAATCATACTATTATCTACTCCAGTATAATACTTATGTTGTAGTCTATCTATGAGCTTTAAGTCCATAATTACTAAGTCTAGCTCTTGGAGTATTTCTTTAAAAACTGCATGACTACAGTACCCTGATGTCTCAATGACTGTGTGAACCCCTGACATATACTTTAATACTGATTTTAAAAATGTAGGTTGAGCTAGGGGCTCTCCCCCTGAAAAAGTAATACCTCCTTCATTACGTTCTAAAATTGCTTTACTCCTAAGAAGTTTATGAGCAAGTTCTTGGGCAGTTATCTCAATACCACATATTTTTCGTAGATGTAAGGGACAAACAGCAATACATCTTTTACATAATACACATTTTGTCTCCTGATGCTGACAAACCACTTTACATTTTCCACACTGTACACACCCTTTTGGGCTTATCATTAATTGCCTTTCAAAACTCATTCCTTCTGGATTATGACACCACTGACACCTTAACGGGCATCCTTTCATAAAAACAGTTGTACGAATACCCGGCCCATCAAATACTGCAAATTCTTTTATATCAAATATAATCCCTTTTGTATCCATAGACTATTCGCTCTATCTAAAATTCTAACTGAATTTTCTCATTGATCTCTAAAACAACTTTATGGCAGTCAGTGGCATAAGTGTGTTGTGGCAATAAAACAATAGGGGGATTTAAAAAGGCTTCTGCTGTGTGACTAGGCTCCTCCATAATCTCACGATAAAAACAGTCAGAGTCTGTTACTTGTCCAAGATGAGCTGTATCGGGATGAAGAATATGACGACAGGTTCCAAACTTTTTAAAAGCTCCTGAGTTTATTTTTAATGTCCTCATGATTTTTATAGCCTCCTATAGGATAGTATTACTTAATATTTGGTCAATTCTTTCCAACTCATCTTTTGTAAAAGTTTTATTCTCAAGTGTTTTAACCTTTTCAATAATTTGTTCTTTGCTACTTGCCCCTAAAATAGGGTGTGTCAACACTTTTTTAGACAACTTTAATTCGGTCATTTTAAGCATGGGATATTCTATTGGTGTCAAATAATTGAGAGAGGCATGTAATCTACAATTAATGTACCTTTACTGTATAGTTTGACACTAGCCCATATTTATTGATATGTCAACACTTATTTCGACAACTTTTATTCGGTCATTTTAAGCATGGGATATTCTACTGGTATCAGTTAAATCACTTACTACTACTTCTAACGTATTTCTATTTTATCATGACCGAATGTTTTCTATCTAATTTAGTATAGCCCATCCAACCCATAGTACATAGCGATAGAGGTGCACACTATAGATGGCCTGGTTGGATAGAGAGAATGGGTAAAGCAGGGCTTACAAGATCTATGTCAAAGCCCCCTTACTCATTACAACAATAGCTTAATAACAAATATAACTCTTCTAGATAGATTTTTGTAACAAAAAAACACCCTTTCGGGTGTTCATATCTCTTATACTTTCAAAAACAAATACTACGATGTTTCTTGTTTTAACCGTTTTGCCATAGGCATTAAGAAGATCTAAGCTCCTACTTTGCTAAGATCTTCTATATTATCTAGGTCAAACCCTCGAACCGTTAGTACTTAGTACCTACACACATTACTGTGCTTACAGCCTAAGCCTATCTACCTCATAGTCTCTAAGGGGTCTTACTCCATTTCTGGATGGGAAGTCTTATCTTGAGGAGGGCTTCACGCTTAGATGCCTTCAGCGCTTATCCCTTCCAGACTTGGCTTCTCTGCTATGCCATTGGTATGACAACAGATGCACCAGTGGTCCGTTCATCCCGGTCCTCTCGTACTAAGGACAACTCCTCTCAAACTTCCTGCGCCCACGACGGA